>JAAYYR010000069.1 GCA_012515255.1 Clostridia bacterium
CAAGACCGAGGCTGTTTACGCTGTTCATGGTAATCATTGAGGTGATGTGATTGCCGCCGCCGATGTCCAGGGTGACGACAGCGTTCACGCTGCCTGGTTCTATGGAGACGATTTTGCCTTTGAGCTGGTTTCTAGCGCTCAGTTTCATGTTTGCACCCCGCTTTTTGCACTATTATTGTCCATTCCCGGTTCATTATTCCCCGGGTTCGGATTGATTATGCCGCCAAGCGGCTAGTTGCATTTGGAATAGCCGCAATTGCGGCAGGAGACGCAGCCGCCCTCATGCTCCAGCAGATTGGCGCATTCCGGGCAGTATTTACCATTTTTCCCGGCCGGCGGCGTGTCGGCTTCGCAGGCCGCCCCGACAAGCTCGCCGCAGTCATGGCCGTTATTGCAGGAGATGCGGGTCACTTTTTCGATAACGCGCGCTATGGCGTCCGGGCAAGAGGTGACGCCCAGCCCTTTTTGCCGGATAGTGGAGGTGCAGCGGATACCCTTTAACTGCTCGATCAGCACTTCGCTGCTGATGCCGCTGCGCAGCGCGATCGAGAGCAGGCGAGCTGTGGCTTCCGACTGGGAAGGGCAGCCGCCGGCGCGGCCGGTATTGGTAAAGACCTCGCAAACGCCATGCTCGTCATAATTGACGGTGATATAGAGATTACCGCAGCCGATTTTGACCTTTTCCGTAAAACCGGTGGTCACGACCGGGCGCTGGCGCGGGATCAGCGCTTCGCTGCAGGCTGCGCAGTCGCAGGGTTCGGGCAGTTCCGCGGCTGTTGACGCACCCAGGTTCAGCACCTGCTCGTCGCGGGAGCCGTCGCGGTAAATGGTGATGCCCTTGCAGCCGAGCTGATAAGCGAGCAAATACGTTTCCCGTACATCCTCCCGGGTGGCGTCATGCGGGAAATTTACGGTTTTGGAGACGGCATTATCTGTATGGCGCTGGAAGGCGGCCTGCATCCGCACATGCCATAGCGGCGCTACATCATGGGAGCAGACAAAGATTTGCTTGAGCTCCTGGGGTAATGCGTCTATTTCCGCCACGCTGCCCTGTGCCGCGATTCGCTCCATCAGCTGCGCATCAGACAGGCCGAGCGTGCGCAGCTTTTCCGCGAGGATGTCATTTGTTTCGATGAGATGAGTATTGTCCAGCACATTGCGCATATAAGCATAGGCGAATACCGGCTCCACGCCGGAGGAGACGCCGGCGATGATCGACAAAGTGCCGGTAGGGGCGATAGTGGTGACAGTAGCATTGCGCAGCGGCGGGCCGTCGCTATAGATGCTTTCGGCGAACAGGGGAAATGCGCCGCGGCCGGTCGCCAGCTCTTCGCTCATCTCATGGCCGCAACGGTTGATGAAGGCCATGATTTGCTCGCCCATAGCGACGCCCTGCTCGCTATTATAGGGCAGGCCAAGATGCAGCAGCAAATCGGCAAAGCCCATAACGCCCAAGCCAATCTTGCGCGTAAGCTTGGTCACGCGCTCGATTTCCGGCAAAGGATAGCGGTTGATCTCGATCACATTATCAAGGAAATGCACGGCTAGGCGCACGGTTTGCCGCAGTTTTTCCCAATCCACAGCCAAGCCGTTGTTTTCCGGCCTGATATGGTTGGCCAGATTGACTGAGCCAAGATTGCAGGATTCATATGGCAGCAGCGGTTGTTCGCCGCAGGGATTGGTGGATTC
>JAAYYR010000070.1 GCA_012515255.1 Clostridia bacterium
AAAAGGCGGCCAAGGCCGCTGGGGAAAAGAATATACTGATGGCGCCGGGCAAGGATTTGTTCAAGCTCACCGGCTATATCCATGGCGGCTGCTCGCCGATTGGCATGAAAAAGCTGTACCCCACCTTTATCGACGAAAGCGCCATCCTGCTGGAGACCATGGTCTTTTCCGCGGGCCGCATCGGCGCGCAGATCGAGGCTAAGCCGGATGATCTGCTGGCCCTGGTGCGGGCTGAATACGCCGATATCGGCAAATAAGCCTGAGGTATACTGAGGAGAGCGGGATGAAGCCTAAGCGTAAACTAAAAACCCGGCTCTGGCCGCCGCTGCTGGCGCTGCTGCTGATCATGTTGCTCAGCGGCGGCTGCGACCCGGCCGCGCGCTATGTGCAGGATCCGGAGGTGATCGCCAGCCAGAGCTATAGGCCGGAAACGGTGTATCTGGGCGTGGTGCTGCCGCTTTCCGGCGCTTATGCCGAGCAGGCGGCGCAGATGCGCGCCGCTATGGAGACGGCAATAGATATCGTCAATCACAGCCATGATCTCGACTGGCCGCTGGCGCGGAACGCGGGCCTGGCCGGTTATGGCAATGCGCAGGTGGAGCTGGTGTTCGGCGATTGCGAAAGCGACCGCCGCCTGGTGGCCGCCGCTGCCGACGATTTGCTGTCCCTGGGCGTCAGCGGGCTGATCGGCGCCTATGATTCCGATTATACCGCTATTGCCGCCCGCCGCGCCGCTGTTGCCGGCAAGCCGATGCTGGCCGGCTCAGCCAAGAGCTATGAGCTTACCGATGGCGAGAGCTATGATTTCGGCGTTTGGTTCAACCGCGTGGCTCCGATTGACGACGGCGAGAGCGCGCTGTTCTTCGACTATATCAAGCATCTCAATCTCACCCAGGCCGCGGGCATCAATAAGCTGGCCATCGCCTACCTGGACAATGACTATGGCCGCCATGTGCTGGAAACCTTTGACGCTTATGCTGCGGAGTACGGCCTGGAAGTGGTGGCGCGCATCATCTACCAGCCCGGCATTGAAAACGTGGCCCTGGAGGCCTCGCGCATGATCGCCAATCAGCCGGATGCGCTGTTCCAGGTCAGCTCTTTGCCTGATCTGTCCCAGTTTGCCTCAGCCTATGCCGCGGCGCAGTATAACCCCAAGATCGCCTTTTGTTATAGCGGCGGCTTCCAGCAGGGCGATTTTGCCGCCTTAACCCGCGGTCTGGGCCTGGACTGGTTCGCCGGGCTGATGATGCGCCCCGCTGCCAAAGAGGGGGCGAATACGCCGCAGGACTTCGGCGGCCAACAGATCTACGATTATATCAACAGCCTGTACCGCGCGCGCACGGGCCAGAATATGAATGCCAGCGCCCTGCTGGAATTCACCTCGGTGATCGTGATGGCGGAGGCGGTGAACAATGCCGGCACTACGCAGAGCGAGATTTTGGCGCAGACCCTGCGGCAGCAAGTGTTCGCCGCGCCCTATCTGCCCGGCGGCAGCGTGGATTTTGACGATCAGGGGCAGAACGTATTGCTGCCCGGCTATTTGGCCTTGATCGTGGACGGGGAATATACGGATGTGTTCCCGCTGTAGGTTCCGGCGGGAAGATTAAGCAATTTTAATTTTAGATATAAAGAATAAACCGGCCTAAGGAGCCGGTTTATTCTTTATTTTAATGCATTTTAAATTTTAATGCATGCGCAAAATTCTACTGCCCTATGCCTTTAATCCTTTGCCGCTTTAAATTGGCTTACGCGAACCAAGAGCGGATAGCGTCGGTGAACTGCTGCCAATGGCGCGCCAGCGCCACTATGCGCTGCCATACGCTGCCGGCTTCCTCTAGCGGCGCTTTTTTCTCCGGCGTCTCCGGGGCCTCGATATCCGCGGTCTTGAGCACGAATTGCACGCTCTCCACCCGGTTTTGCGCGGAGACGAAGGATATGGGGTCAAAATCGCGGCCGCCGTATTCCTCCAGCAGCTTCTCGATCTCCTTCTCCAGCTGCGCGTCCATATCGCCGGTCTCGTCCCGCATCTCGCCCACGCCGTCCTTCATCTCGCTTACGCCGTCGGAGAGCTCGGCAGTGCCGTCCTTGAGCTTATCCGCGCCGTCTTTCAGCTCCGCCGCGCCGTCCCAGATCTCG
>JAAYYR010000071.1 GCA_012515255.1 Clostridia bacterium
GCCCGGCTGCCCGCGGGCTGCCAAGGGCGGCGGCGTAAAGCTCCGTATAAACGATACGGCCATCACGCCGCTCCGACTTCATCAGGCTGATTTTATCGACCCGCTGCCGCAAGACAGGACCGGCGCAAGGGAAGCAGCGGGCATAAAAGCCGTCCGGCTCCGCCGCGTCGCGCATCAAGGTTAGATGCGGCCTAAAGGGCCGTTTCTCCACGGGGAACCCCGCCGCCCGCAGGCAATCCGTAAGCCGCCGCTGTAATGCCGACAGCTCCGGCTCCTGCCGCAATCCCAGCCACAATATATCGCCGCCGGCGCGCCGGAACCGCGAAAGCCCCGCGGCACTCACATAAAACGCGGGCCCCGCCGCCTGATCCAGGCAGCGGCGCAAAGAAGGAATATCATCGCTTTCGCCAATAAAGGCCAGCGTCAGATGATGATTTTCCAACGGCGTGCCGCGGCCGCGCCAGCCTTGCTTAGTCAATGTTTTTATCAGCTCATCCAGCCGTTTTTTGTTTTCCGAATGCAAATCCAAAGCTATGAATAAACGCATATTTATACCCGCCGCCGCAAGTCATAATTCCGCACGCCGAATAAAAGCCCCTTCATTTTTCAATGAATAACTGTGACTCTGCCTTATATATTGAATTATATATAATTAATTATCTCCCGACAAGCCTTGAATTTAAAATGCCGCAAGTATATAATAAACGCGATAAGGCGGCGGCTGATTTGATATAAAAAACCTTTATCAATTTGCAATACCGCCGAGTAAAACGGTCTTATATTTTTTATATTTGGAGAGTACATTATGGGAAAAACTAAACGCCGTTGGGGTGATCGTAAAGATGGCGTCTGGTTAAAAGATCTTGACTCTATGCATCTTATCGGCAGCTATCTCCTGCGCAACCGGGCCGACCGCGAAGCGTTCATCGAGGAGACGGTCGATTTGACCCGGGTCAGGGAATATCTATCGAAAAAAAATGCGGCGAACCCGGGAAGTACTTATACAATATTTCAGGTCATTTGCGCAGCTATTGTCAAAACCCTGGTACAGCGACCGAAACTGAACCGCTTTATCAGCGGGCGCCGCGTTTACCAGCGTAATTATATTAGCCTGGCTTTTGTATGCAAAAACAGCTTTCATGACGATAGCGCGGAGTCATTATTGGTGCTATATGTCAATGAAGACAATACCATTGACGATTTGCAGAAACTAATGAATGAAAAGATCAAAGAAGTGCGGGAGCAGGGGCAGCTTGACCATTCGACGGATCTTATGAATAAGCTGGGGCGTTTGCCCCGCTGTATTCTCGCCGTCATTTTCGCGGTGGTGCGCGCGCTCGATTATTTTGGCCGCGTACCCTGGTGGCTAATCAAGGAAGACCCGGATTTTGCCTCCATCTATTTAACCAATCTGGGCAGCATCAATTTGAACGCGGGCTACCATCATCTTAATAATTGGGGTACAAATTCCCTGTTCATCGTTATCGGCAAAAAAGGCCTTCGCCCCTTCTATGATAAAAACGGCGAAGTGGAAATGAAAGACACCATTAAAATCGGCATTACCTTAGACGAACTGATCGTAGACGGCTATTATTATGCCAAGAGCATCAAGCTGTTCCAGTATATTATCGAACACCCTGAGCTGCTGGACAGACCTGCCAATGAGGAAATTACCTATGACTGAGCCGGTTGGTACGCCATGGTTAAAATCATACGGGCAAGTCAATTTTCATCAGCAATACCCCGACGGCACCATGTTTGCTTTTTTAGAGCAAACGGCGGACGCTTACCCCGATGCCGTTGCTTATGATTTTCTCGGCCGAAAAGCCACCTATCGCCAGTTCATCGCGGAAATCCGCCGTATGGCCCGCTCTTTATCGGCCTTTGGCATTCATGAGGGCGAGCGGGTCACGATCTGCATGCCCAATACCCCTCAGGGAATCATTGCCTTTTATGCCCTAAATCTCGTCGGCGCCATTGCCAATATGATCCACCCTCTCTCATCCGAAAATGAGATTATTTTTTATTTACAGGAAAGCGAATCAGTGGCCGTACTGACTCTCGATCAATTCTACGGCAAATTTGCCGCCATCGCCAAGACGCATAAACTACCGCGGCTGATTATCGCCGGTATCGCCGACGCCCTGCCGCCGCTGAAAAAGCTGGGCTACCGGCTGACCGAGGGCCGCAAAATCGCTCCCGTTCCCCAAGACGACCCCAATATTATTCTTTGGAATGATCTGCTGGCCCTGGGAGATCGCTATAGCAAGCCCTATGAAGTGAAGCGCCAAACCGCGGACCCGGCGGTTATTCTTTATAGCGGCGGTACCAGCGGCAAAACCAAAGGCATCCTGCTCACCAATCTTAATTTCAATGCTTTGGCCGTACAGACTGTGGCCATGGCCGCCACTTTTCAACCCGGCGACCGCGTGCTGGCCGTTATGCCGATCTTTCACGGCTTTGGCCTGGGCATCGGTATCCATACTTTTTTGGTTAATGGCGGGCAATGCATCCTGGTGCCGCGCTTCACCCCTCAAACCTATGCCCGGCTGCTTAATAAAGAGAAACCAAACTATATCGCCGGCGTGCCAACTCTTTATGAGGCATTGCTGCGCAACCCCGAGCTGGAAGATGTGGATTTAAGCTGCCTCAAAGGCGTGTTCTGCGGCGGCGATTCTCTGTCTATCGAGCTGAAAAAGAAAGTCGATAAATTCCTTGCCGACCACAACGCCTCAGTGCAAATTCTTGAGGGCTACGGCACCACGGAATGCGTCACCGCCTCCTGTATCACGCCCGCTCATACAAGCCGCGTGGGCAGTATCGGGCTGCCGGTGCCTGACACGTATTATAAAATCGTCGCGATCGGCGGCAGCGAAGAAGTCCCCTATGGCGAGGAGGGCGAAATCTGCATCAGCGGGCCTACTCTGATGCAGGAGTATATCAACCAGCCGCAAGAAACAGCTCAAACCCTGCGCAAACACGCCGACGGCCTGACCTGGCTCCATACCGGCGATATGGGCGTGATGGATGAAGACGGCTTCCTCTATTTCCGGCAACGCATCAAACGTATGATCATCAGTTCCGGCTACTCGATTTACCCCAGCGAACTGGAGAACATCCTGGACGCGCATGAAAAAGTGCTGATGAGCTGCGTGATCGGTGTGCCGGATCAGCTAAAGGGGCAGCGGGTCAAGGCTTTTATCCAATTGCAGCCGAAAATCGACCCCGACGAGTCGGTGCGTGACGAGCTGCTCGCTTATTGCCGCAAGCATATTGCCAGGTATTCCCTGCCCTATGCCATCGAATTTCGCGAAACGCTGCCCCGCACCCTCGTAGGCAAAGTCGCCTACCGCCTTTTGGAAGAAGAGGAAGCGCAGCGCCGAGTAGCCGAAGCCGAAGCTGAAATCATGGGCACGGTCATGCCCCAGGAAGGCGCGGAAACAGAAGCCACGGCGTTTAGCTGAACCGCCGCTTCGGCTCCAAACCTGTTCTCATAGGATAAAAGTAACCCCCCGCCCGGCAGCGGGGGATTTTTAGTCGTCAATTTTCGCGATTATGATTA
>JAAYYR010000072.1 GCA_012515255.1 Clostridia bacterium
CAAGTAGGAGCACAAGTAAAATAAGACCAAATATAAGCGAAGGGGTGATCATGTGCAAAAAAAACTTCATATCAGCGGCATGACCTGCCAGCATTGCGTCAGGCGGGTGGAAAACGCGCTGCGGGAATTAGCGGGTCTGAGCGTAGAGAATATCGATCTGGAAACCGGCATTGCCCTGATCGAACTGGCAAAACCGCTGGATGATCAACTGCTGCGTTAGACGGTGGAAGACGCCGGATATGAGCTGACAAAGATAGAAACGCCGTAGGCCGCGGTTTACCGGCCAGAGGGCGCGAAACCGCGCGTCCGCCGGCTGATTATAAAGAGCAAAGGAGTAATGATATGAAATTCGCATTATTGACTTTACATGTAAAGGATATGGACAAATCTTTGGCTTTTTATCATGAGCTATTGGAAATGCCGATTGTCCGCAGGCAGCCGCTGGGACCAGGAAAAGAGCTGGTCTTTCTTGGTCAAGACGGCGATGTAAACCTGGAACTGATCCCCGCCGAGGGCGATACTGTTTTTTCCGGCTTCAGCGCCGGTTTTGTGGTCGAGGATTTAGCCGCCGTTAAAGAGCGGCTGGCCGCCCACGGCTATCCGGTTAAGCGGGAATTCTCTCCTAACCCATCCTTAATCTTGTCTTTTCTTGACGGCCCGGACGGCGAAGAAATTGAATTGATCAAGTATCTATAAGCCGCCGGCTATGATGCAGCCCCCGGCGGCCCATTGCATAGTAATCAAAGAGAGCCTCAGCGTTGAGGCTCTCTTTGATTGACCGCTATTGCGCGCTAAAAACCGCGGTTGCCGCATCCTTGAGGCAAACGCTGCAGCAAAGCGCTGATATCGCGTTTGCGCCGCGGCGCCCGGCCGCCGGCGTCAAGACAATTCTGCAGTACATAATGATCGCTGACCGCAAAATCATCGAGCAAGGCGAGGATATCGTCATCAGCCAATTCCGCGCAAAATGTGGTGCGAAACTCATAATCCACGCCGCTGTTCCGAATCAGCCGCGCGCTTATGCGCACCGCTTCCAAATCCATCTGTTCCACACCGCAAATCTGAGCATATTTAGCGAGCGGCGCTTTGAGGTCCATGGCGAAAAAATCCACTAAGCCCTGGCTGATCAGGGCTACCAGCATTTGCGGATTCGTGCCGTTGGTATCGAGCTTGACGCTAAAGCCGCGCAGCTTCAACTGGCGCAAAAAAGCGCGCAGCCCGCTTTGCAGCGTCGGCTCGCCGCCGGAAACAGTCACCGCGTCGATCACGCCGCGCCGCTTGTCCAACTGCTCCAGCACGGCGGGCAAGGCAAGGAGCTGCATATCACCGCCGCTGCCAATCAACTGAGGATTATGGCAATAGGGGCAGCGCAGATTGCAGCCCTGGGTAAATATAACGGTACAAATCCGGCCCGGATAATCGACAAAAGATGTCTTGACCAAGCCGCCTATGCGCATCAGACCACCTCCGGCAGCCTAAACTTCTTTCTTATTTGATATTCTTCTTTCTTGCCCTTATTATAATTCTGCACCGGACGCAAATACCCGGTGACCCGCGACCACACCTCCGCGTCCTCGCCGCATTCAGGGCAGAGGAAATGCTCGCCGCTGATATAACCATGACAATTACAAATGCTGAACGTAGGCGTAATCGAGATATAGGGCATGGTATAGTGCTCAAAGGCTTTTTGGATCAGCGCCTTGCAAACCTCGATATCCTCGATCGCCTCGCCGAGATACAGATGCTGTACCGTGCCGCCGGTATACAGAGACTGCAGTTGATCCTGTAACTCCAGCACCTCGAAGATGTCGTCGGTATAATTGACCGGCAGTTGGGAGGAATTGGTATAATACGGCACCTGCTCGCCCGCGGAAATAATATCCGGATATTTTTTGGCGTCCAGCATCGCCAAGCGATAAGAGGTGCCTTCGGCCGGCGTTGCCTCCAGATTATAGACATTGCCCGTTTCCTCCTGGAAGCCGACGAGCAAGTCGCGCAGGAAATTCATCACTTCCAGGGAAAAGGCCCTGCCCTCCGGCGTGCCGATATCCTGACCCATAAAATTGATCAAAGCCTCGTTCATGCCGACAATGCCGATGGTGCTGAAATGATTATGCCAATATTTGCCGAAGCGCAGCTTGGCGTTGCGCAGATAATGCGCTGAATAAGGATAAAGACCGCGGTCTGTTTCCTGCTCGATGATTTTTCGCTTCAGCTCCAGCGAGCTGCGGCCGATCTCCGCCATATGGCGCAGGCGGGAG
>JAAYYR010000008.1 GCA_012515255.1 Clostridia bacterium
AAAATCTCCTGCATCATCCATGAGACAGAGGTCAACGAGGCGGTGCTGACGCTGCATACGGCCTTTGGGCTAGACGCTTAGCTCGGTTTAGCGATATCGGCGCAAGGGCTAAAAGCTTGGGCCGTATCCTCCGGCCGGAAAGGCAAATCAGCCTGTTTTTAGGCTGTCTTAGAGCTTGACAAATCAGGCCGCTGTTTATATAATTAACATTGCTCCGTGTCACGGAGCAGTATCGGGGCGTAGCTCAGTTTGGCTAGAGCGCTACCTTGGGGTGGTAGAGGCCGCACGTTCAAGTCGTGTCGCTCCGACCAGGAAAATGACCTGTTTTAGCCGGTGATATGTGGCAAAGCAGGTCATTGTTTTTATTTTAAGCCAGGCGATTAGTGGCAACAATTCCCTCTAGCCAAGGCCAGAGGGAGTAAAGTAATGCAAAATGTGTTAATATATACTAGTGACATCAGATTAAGGCCGCAAGGAGGATTTTATGTTAGAGACATTACTTACGAGGAGAAGTTGCCGGAAATTTATAGACAAGGCTGTGGAAGCGGAGAAAAAGGAAAAGCTTCTTCAGGCAGCGCAGCTTGGGCCGACAGGGAGAACTATCCGCCCATGGGAGTTTGTCGTTATCGAAAATAAAGAAACACTGCAAAAGCTTGGTGATTGCCGGAAGCCAAATCAGCCGTTTTTGCCGGAGACGCCTTTGGCTATTGTGGTATTGGCAAATACCCAGGCAACCGATACATGGATAGAGGACGCCGCTATCGCAGCGGTCATTATACAGCTGGAAGCAGAAAAATTAGGGCTTGGCTCCTGCTGGGTGCAAATTCGTTTAAGAGAATCCAATCAGGGCCTAAGCAGTGAAGAGCATGTGCGTAAACTCCTGGGTATCCCAGAGCATTTGGCAGTGCTTTCTATTATTGCAGTAGGCTATCCGGCAGGGACAAAGCCTGCCCATACATTAGCTGAAGTTGAGCAGGCAAAGATTCATACAGAGACTTATTAAGCAAAACCAAATCAGGCAAAAGGACTGTAATTTGTCGGCAATTTGCTGACCGGGCATGCTTTATTTCATGAACGAAAGGCAATGCTGTTTGCGAATAGTCTGATGATATGTTAAAATATTAATTCGAAACTAAGCACGATTAGGGAATCTTGCCAAAAGGGGAGAATAGATGAAATACATTACTATTTTAATGGATGGCGCGGGTGATTTCCCCATCGGGGAATTAGATGGCAAAACCCCGTATGAATACGCAAAAACGCCGACTCTCGACCAACTAAGCCCAAAATCACTTTTGGGTACCTTTAGAACCATTCCGGACGGCATGCCCCCGGGCAGCGATGTCGCCAATCTCAGCGCCCTGGGCTATGATCCGCGCCAATACCATACCGGACGCTCGCCGCTTGAGGCGGCCAGCATCGGCATCCCATTAGTGGATACCGACGTCACATTCCGCTGCAATTTCGTTACGGTATCGGAAGATGAGGCTGATTATCGCGAAAAAACCATGCTCGACCATAGCGCCGGCGAGCTATCCACGGAGGATTCGGCGGTATTGCTCGAGGCAATCAAGCCGCTCATCAACGACGACGTCTTCAGCATCTATCTTGGCACCAGCTATCGCAATCTGATTGTGATGAAAAACGGCACCATCAATGTCAATCTGGTGCCGCCGCATGATTTCCTGGGCAAAAAGATCAAGGATAATCTGCCAAGCGGCGGTATCGGCGATATGATCTTTGCCTTGCAGGAAAAATGCCATGAGGTTTTGGCCCGGCATCCGCTGAATGCCACAAGAAAAGCCGAGGGCAAAAACCCGGCCAATGCCATCAGTATCTGGGGCGAAGGCAAAAAGCCCATGCTGGAAGATTATGCGCGCAAATATGGCGTCAAGGGCGCGGTGATCTCAGCCGTCGACCTAATCAAAGGCATCGGCGTGCTGGCCGGTATGCAGGTGATTGATGTGCCTGATGCCACCGGCACCATCCATACCAATTTTAGTGGCAAAGCCGAGGCGGCGGTGCGGGCCTTGAGCGACGGCGCTGATTTTGTTTTCCTCCACCTCGAGGCTCCGGACGAATGCTCGCATCAGGGGGATTTGCCGGGGAAAATTCGCTCAATCGAGATTATTGATGAAAAAGTTATCAGGTATATCGCCGGGCAATTGTCTGAGCGGGGCCTGGATTTCAAACTGCTCGTGCTGCCCGATCATTATACGCCGATCACCATGCGCACCCATACGGATGTGCCGGTGCCGTTTATGATTTATGATTCCACAAAAGAGCTGAAGGGCGATCTTTTCTCCGAGGCCAATTGCCAAAAGACCGGTTTATATATCGACGCATGCGAGCGGCTGGTGAAAATGTTTTTTGCTTTGGACTAGCGGATGCGTTTGCCGCCGGGCAAAAGCAGTGTAAACTATGAGCGGCCCCACCCGCAACCGAGCCACAATATACAAAGAGCACACCTATCCTGGATGCTCTTTGTTTTTATGCTTAATCTATTAGAAAGCCGTGCAAAACCGGCAATAGCCAGCAAGGTCAGCGTGGCAGCCGCACATAGCGGGCGGGCAGCGGGCCAAAGATTGACTTTGGCGCGGGGCGGCTTTATATTTATAGCAGGCGTATGCTGGTGGCAGGAGCCCGGCAGCGGGCAAGGAGTGGCCAAGATGCGTATATGTACGAATTGTCGAAGTCAGATTTCCGAAGGCAGCGGCTTTTGCCCTCTTTGCGGCCATGTCCTTAGTGCAGGCAGCCAACCGCCGGAGCAAAATGCGCCGGGTGCCGCGGCCGATCATAGCGCCTTAGATGCTAAGCAGGCGCAACAGCGGCTGCGTCGAAGCCGCCGACGGATTGCGGCGGCCGCCGGCATTATTTTTATGCTTGCGGTTATCGCCGTCTTTGTGCAAATATCTTTGCTTAACTCTGCCGGCCGACGAACAAACGATATTGCCGCTCAGGACATATCCGCCGCCGGCAAGGCAAATACCGCGCCGGAGCTGGAGTATCCGGCTAACGGCTATATTTTCTTTAGCCAGGCGGGGGAAAATGCCTGCCCGTTGACAATTAAGACCCAGGGGGATCAAGCGTATTTCATCAAGCTGGAGAACTCTGAAGGCAAGGATGTATTGGCCTTTTTCGTGCGGCCGGGACAAACAGCGGATATGATGGCGCCTGTGGGCCGCTATATGATTAAATACGCTTCCGGGATAACCTGGTATGGAACGGAAGATTTATTTGGTGCGGCTACTGTATACACCAGGGCTGAAGGGGCCTTTGATTTTACATATAGCGACGGCTCATATCATGGCTGGATCATTAAGCTCTATCAGGCGGCCGACGCCAATATTATCGCGGATTCCATCGATGCCGCGGATTTTTAAGGGGCGGCTTAAGGGAAAAGCATTAAGGGCCCGCCATGAGCCGGCCAAGCCAAGCCGCTTTCCGGACTTGCCTGTTGGCGGCATAATTCCGCGTATATGTTGTGGTGGCGCCTGATGCCGCCATATTATAGCGACCGGATAAAAATAATTCGTATGTGAGATAATCACAGATAATCAGTTCCGTTGCTGGTATGATCATAGCATAAGGAGCCGGATGAGGCGTTTACAAGGAGGTATTGACGATGAAATTCGACATAAATGAAAAAACGGTTAAAGCAATCAAAGATTCCCGGGGCGCTTTTTTTGTCAAAAGCTACCTCTGTCATGGCTGAGGCGGCACATATCGCAGCCTCTGGTCAGGGGTTTTGAACGAAGAAAGCGAAAATCTCTCGCGTTATGACAAATACCAGCATGCGGGCGTTGATATTTATATCGATAAGCAGCTTCGCGTCAGAGATGAATTAATGATCCGGGCTAACCCGCAATTCCCGCTTTTGCCCCGCACGTACTCGGTTTACGGCGTATCCTAATTGGAGCGCCCGAGCCATCGCGGCAATAGGAGGAAAGATGATGAAAAAATACCTTGCGCCGATCATTGTTGTCGCGGCTATCGTCGGTTTAGTGGTATATTTGGCCGCCAGTGGCTGGCAGACAGATAGGCCTTTCCCTGTCGGCTGAGGCGCTTCCTGTCAGGTGTCGGTCGACGCCGTCGATAGCCAGTTTAAGAGTTTGTAATTAGGATTTTGCTTAAACCAGCATAGTCCGGCCCGGCCGTTTTTCTGCCATAAGACGGCCGGGCCGGCTCTCACCTTATTTTACGCCATCTTTACGATCAAGGAGCAGTTTCATGATTGAAGTTAAGGTTAAGCCGGGGAATTGCGGCATGGATACCACGATTTGCGTGGAAAGCGCGGATCAGGAAAGCGCCCGGATCAGTATTGACTCGCTTTGCCCGTTTATTCTTAAGCTGGCGCGTGAACTGGGAGAGGTAGACGCTTATGAGGTTTGTTTTACGCCGGTCTGCGATTCGCCTGTTTACCGGCTGGCCGGCCTATATTGCAAGCATCCCTGCTGCCCGGTGCCAGCCGCGATCATAAAAGGCGTTGAGGCGGCATGCGGGCTGGCTTTGCCGCAAGATGTAACGATCAAGATCGAAAAAAAATAACCGCTGCAAGCGGTTCGCCTATATATCAATCCCGCCCCGCTATATTGCAAACTATGACTGCAGCAGGGTTTTTTGGCATGGGGCGGCCAATTATTTATCTTCCAGTTCCCACTCCACCTGGCGCATGCGCCCGGTGACGAAATCCTCTGTCAGATATACCTGGCCGCAATTAGGGCAGCGCGGCACTTGCGCCTGAAAAGAATGATTCAGGTAGCTGAAATGAACGCCGCTTATCTCCAGCGCCACTTGGCATTTATCACAGATCAGCAACTGTTTTTCTGCCATTCCAGACGACCTCCAGATCAATTTTCATCCGATGCGCGTAGAAATTGAGCAGTTCAAAGCCTGAGCCGCTCTGGCGGTATTGCGCCCAATAGGTCATGGGGCCGATTTCGCAGTAACCGCAATAATATTCGCCTTGCGGATGCCATACTTTCCTGCCGCCGCTCTCGCAAAAAATCACGACGCGGCGTATATCTTCCTCAAAGATGCGCTCCTGATCAAGCCTTTTTTGCAGTGCGGGCGTAATGAGCAGCGGCCGTTTATCCCCCTGCTCGGCAGAGGGCGGCGGCCATGCCTCTTGCCACAACTCGGTCAAGAGCTGTTTTTTCAGCTCGCGGCGGTTAGCGCGGCGTTCGCTGACAGTGGGCGGCGCTGCCTGCGGCGGACGGATGGCATAAAGCAAGTCGAGGATATGGGCGTTATCTTTGCCATGGGCGGCAAAAATATCATGGCAATTGGCGCAGTAGGTGAGATAGGGCAGCTTGCTTTCGCCGATGCGTTTGTTGATTACGGATTTTGTATAATCCGGGTTTGCCAGCGCGGTTTGCCCGCCCCAACTGCAGCATTGCTGGCAAGCTTCGTTTTGCGGCAGTGGCTCGAGACTGCAGCCGGCTGCCCGGGCCAGCTCGCGTATTTTGGCGCGCAGTTCCGGTTCCTCGCGGCTGGCGCAGGGATCGAATACGGCATAGGCGCCGCTAGCCTGGCCTGGGCTGGGCGGTTTGAGCCAATCATACACAAAAGCCGTCGGTATCTGCGGCAGATATTGCCGGAGCTGCCGCTTGCACATGGGGCAGGCGAGCAACAGCGTCGGCTGACCCAGGGCCTGCCAGCCGCGGCGGATTTGCTCCAGCGCCTGCTCATGCAACTCGGTATCGCCGGCCCAGTTAGCCGGCGCGCCGCAGCAGCAAAGCAGGATGCCGGTATCGGCTTCATCGCGCAGCAGTTGGCAATAGGTTACGCTGACATAGCGCGGATCAGAAGCGCCCAGTTGGCAGCCTGGGAAGAAAGCGTATTTGCACTTGGTCTTGCCCCGGGGGGCGCGCGCCAGCGCCGCTTGATCGCTGTTCGCCTCCGCCATATCGGCGAGCCAGAAATGGTGGAAACCCCAGGGTTGCTTGCCCTGGGCATGCAGATTATGCCGCGCCGCGAGGAGCAGGCTGTCGATGTCGATACCCGCGGGGCAGACCTGCTTGAGCGTACCCTCAAGATTGCTGCTATTGATCAGGCGCTTGGCCGGAACCGCCTTGAGATCGGCGCGACCGGGCAAAAGCGTGGCCTGGATCTCGTCCTTGATGCGCAGTGGCCATTTATTGTAGTAGGCGGTAAGGTCGAGGTATGTTCGGCAGGCGTCGCATTGGCAGCGCAGGCAGCGCTTGGCTTCCTTAACTAGTTCGTCTAAGCTATAGAGATAGCCTTGGCTCGGCGCGACGCGCGGAGCCGGCTGGAGCTTGGCCCGGTCTATTTGTATCTTGGTAGCGCAGGTATCTTGCGCCGGTTGCGGAATGCCGGTTTGCAGATAGCGCTCGATGGCTGCGGCGGCTGTAAGGCCGTCGGCCAGCGCCTCAACCGTATTTTTGCCTAGCAGAGAGCCGCCGCAGAAGACAGCGGTTTTGGCGTTTATCTGAACCGGGTTGCCCTGAGCCAGAAGGCCGAAATCAGCGCCGCCGCTGCCACTAGCCACATAGACAGCGTCAAATTCCGCAAGCGCGGCCAGGTCCGTGATTTCTTTATTCAGCAGCAGCTCATAGTCCACGAACTGGAATTGCCGCTCGAATTCGGCCAGGAATACTTCCGGAGCCAGCCTTTGCCAAAGATGGCCGCCGCTGCGCGCGCCGCGCTCAAAGACGGTAAGCTGGTATTTTTTAGCGGCCAGACGCAGGCAGCAGGCCAGACCGCTGATGCCGCCGCCGACTACCGCCACCCTTTTATTTTTCTGCGGTACATTATAGCTATTGGGTTCCTGCCGGGCGGCATGGGCAAGGCAGGCCCGCTCCAGCAGATTCAATTCGATAGCTTCGTCGCTTTCGCGGCGGATGCAGGCCGTCTTGCAGGGGGCGGGGCAAAGCGCCGCCACGATGGCGGGGAAAGCCACAGCATCGCGGAAAACCTTATAGGCTGCGTCGGCATTGCCCCGCTGCAGCCGGCTGATAAATTCCCGCACATCAAGATGGAAGGGGCAGGCAGCGGCGCACCAGGGCGGTTCAAATTGCAGGCAGTTTTCGAATTGTCGCAGCAGATTATCGTCCATTGGTTGCTCCGGGGCTATGTTTATATTGCGCTAGGTTGCGGCGGCTGTTGAAAATCTTGGCTTTGGGCGGTGCGTTTCGCTCAATCATGATAGCGCGGACGCGTCCGCCCAAGCATGAGGGCGGCCAAACGGAAGCTTGCGCCGCGGCTTTATCCAAAAGCCCAGCCGGCGGTTTTATAGAGGATTGTTTTTGATATTTTCCAGCTCATCATGCAGGTCAGAGCCAAGGAAATATTTTGGCGGCGGTTCGATTTTGCCGCCTTGGGCCAGAATATCCAGGCCGGCCTTGACTTTTTCCGGCAAGGCCGGTAGCTCATAAATACGCACGCCACAGGCATTGTTGATGGCGTTGATCACCGCCATATGGCCGCCGGACTGGAAGCATTCCGCAGCGCCGGAGGAGCCCCAGGGGCCATTGTCGCGCGGAGTGACATGGAAAATCAGCCGGATATCATCCGGGATATCCTTGATATAGGGAATGCCCGCGCCAAGGATATTATTATGCTTTTTTACATCGTCATAATTTTCTTTT
Organism: Clostridia bacterium; assembly: GCA_012515255.1. Classification (GTDB taxonomy): domain Bacteria; phylum Bacillota; class Dehalobacteriia; order UBA4068; family UBA4068; genus HGM13862. The sequence continues at coordinate 7,611 of JAAYYR010000008.1, forward strand.
AAGGCGAAACCGATGCTATGCGAGATGCCACCGTATGCCTGTCCCGCCACTGAATTATAATCGCCGATGACGCCGACGTCCGCGACGCAGGTATATTTCAAAACCGTGGTCTTGCCGCTCGCCGTATCAACTTCCACTTCCGCCATAAACAGGGCATAGGTATAGGCCGGGGTCGGCTCGCCCTCGCCGGTATTGGGATCAAGGTCGCTCAGCGTGGGGTCGGTGGGGTTTTCGTATTGGCCGAAATATTTGACGGGAATCTGCTCTGCGGTCATCTCATTATAAGTACGGTAGCTGCCGTCGGGCTTGCGCATGGCGGTGAGCAGCTTATCCGCCGCAATCAGGCTGGCCTTGCCGTTCATATAATGCGAGCGGGAGCTGGCTGTGCTGCCGCTGTCCGGACAATATTTATTGTCGTTTTGGATGAGGATAATCTGGTCGGGGGTCAGCCCGAGCGGGGCCAGCGCTTTCAGCGTCACCTGCAAAGAGCCGACGTCGCCGCCCTGACCCTGGTCCTGCCAGGTATCGTACTTGGTGATGGTATTATCCGGGTTCAGCTCCAGCGCCACAGTGCATTGGTCGGCTGTGCCTTCTGTAACATTATAGCCGCCCCAGGCAATGCCAACGCCGCGGCGTTTCTGCGGCATATCCCGGGCCTTAGCTTCTTCTTTGGCCTTTTCGTATAGTGGCCGCAATAGATCCATAATCTTTTCCATCGGGTAATCGCGGAAAAAGCGGCGGTTCAAATTTTGCTGCCCTGGCCGCGCTACATTGATATAGCGGATATCAAAGGGGTCCATGCCGATCTTCTCCGCCATCATATCCATCATGGCCTCGGAGTGGGTGTAGGCTTGCGGCGAGCCATAGCCGCGATAGGCGCAGGCAAAGGCATGATTGGTATTGGCGACGCGGGCCAGCCCGGCGACATTGGGGACAAAATAGGGGAAATAGGTGAAGCGGGCGATGCGGGTGGTGAGATCATCGCCCAACTCCTCGTAAGCGCCATGATCAAGGCCGGTATCGAATTCCGCGGCGATGATTTTGCCGTCCTTGTCGCAGGCCAGACGGCCATTGCTATAAGAAGGCGCGCGCTTGCCGCTGAAGGCCATAAATTCCTCATAGGCGAAATGGAGCGCTATCGGCCGGTCGCAGGCCACTGCGGCGATCGCCGCCAGGGAATAGCTGGGCGCCGAGGTTCCCCAGCCAAAGGTAGAGCCGGTCGGGTTTTGGATCACGCGGACTTTTTCCACCGGGACGCCGGTGGCGGTGGCGATCTCCGTGGCGTTGAAATAGATGCACATGGCCTTGCATTGCACGGTGAGCATGCCGTCGTCTCCCCAATAGGCCTGCACTGTGTCGCCCTCGATCGGCATATGCGGCTCGCGGCTGGAGCGGAAGCTCCCTTCCACCACATAATCCGCCGTCTCAAAAAGCCGCTGCAAATCCTCCTCGCCCTTGATCACCGGCTGCAGGGCGAAAATATTCGGCGTATCGTCATGGATGCGGATAGAGTCCGGCAGCACCGCGTCCAGGTAATTGAGGTATTCCGGCAATTGTTCGATTTCCACTTTTACCGCTGCCGCGGCGGCCCGGGCATGGGCCTTCGTATCCGCCGCCACCATGGCCACCACATCGCCATAGTTGAAGATTTTATCTTCGGCCAGCAGCACATGGGTCGGCTGCAGCGCAGTGCAGCGGGGGATGAATTGGAACATATTTAGGCGGTTGGTGCCGCGGACATCCTTTGCGGTGATGACTTTGAAGACGCCGGGCATTTTTTCCGCCTCGGCATAGTCGATGCTCTTGATCTTGGCGTGGAAGGCGATTTTTGGTTGTACCAGGGCCACATGCAGCGTTTCCGCCGGCATTTTCAGCTCAATATCGTCGCCGTAGTCCGTGAGCCCGGTCACCTTGCCGAGCGCCGCCGGCCGCACCAGGGATTTGCTATAATAGTCCTTGTCCGCCGGTAGTGGCAGCTTGATGTCTTCAATAGCGCATTCGCCGCGCAGCACCTTAGCCGCTGCCATCACCGCGTCAACGATTTGCTTATAGCCGGTGCAGCGGCAGGCATTGCGATGCGCCTGGAACCAGTCGCGCACTTCTTCGCGGCTGGGGCTGATGTTTTGCTGCAGCAGGGCAAAGGCGGAAACGATAAAGCCGGGCGCGCAAAAGCCGCATTGCACCGCGCCGAAATGCATCCAGGCCACCTGCAGGGGATGCAGATGTTGCGGTGTGCCGATGCCTTCGATAGTCAGCACCGTACTGTATTCCGGCACCGCAGTGATTTTTATGGCGCAGCTGCGTACGACCTTATCATTAAGGATGACAGAGCAGGAGCCGCAGACGCCGCTGCCGCAGCCGACCTTGACTCCGGTCAGGCCCAGCCGGCGTAATACATCCGAGAGGCGGTCGCGCTTGGGATCGCAAATAAACATCCGGTCTACACCGTTGATATTTAGCGTCATCTTCCGGTACAAAAGGCTTTCAGTCATGTGGCACCCTCCTTGTATTTATATATTTACGTTATATAAAGGTCGAATGCAATTAAGGCCGGTCGGTGCTGCGCACCTGGCCGGCCTTGAACGGGTGTAATCAGGGTTGAATCATTTTGTCTACATCATCGAGCACCTGATCCATGATGCCCATGGCGTCGCGCAGCTCAGCTTCTGTGATGATCAGCGGCGGCGAAACCTGGATGGTATTTTCATGCGAATAGGTATAGAAGCCGCCCCGGTAGAGTTGGCCGACGATCTTGCCCATGATTTTTTCCGGGTCTTGGTTATAAGGCACGAGCGGCTCTTTGGTCGCCTTATCTTTTACCAGCTCAATGACGCTGAACAGACCGATATAGCGTACATCGCCGACGCAGGCATGTTTTTGCTTCAGCCCCTCGAGAATTTCGCCCAGCACCTTGCCGACTTTTTGTACATTGGCAAAGATATTCTCGTCGCGGTAGGCGTCAATGGTGGCGCAGGCTGCGGCGCAGCCAATGGGATGGCCGCTATAGGTAAGACCGCAGAACATGACGTTTTTATCGAAATACGCGGCGATTTCTTTGCTGATGATTACGCCGCCCAGCGGAATATAGCCGCAGGTAGAGCCTTTGGCAAAAGTGATGATATCTGGTTTCACGCCGAAATTATCCACGGCAAACCATGTGCCGGTGCGTCCCCAGCCGGACATTACCTCGTCGCAGACCATGAGGATGCCGTATTTGTCGCACAGCGCGCGCACGCCAGCCATATAGCCCTGGGGCGGGATCAGCACGCCATTGCTGCCGACAACGCTTTCAAGGAAGATGGCGGCGATATATTGCGGCCCTTCGAAATTGATCTGCTCCTCCAAAAGATCAAGATAATAGGCGGAGGCGTCCTCCTCCGTGGCAAAGCAAACGCCTTTGGGCGGCCGGTAGGGATAGGGGCCGATGAATTTGACGAAGCCGGGAATGCCCGGCTCGCTGGGGAAGCGGCGCGGCTCGCCCGTAAGATTGGCGGCGCCGTAGGATGCGCCGTGATAGGAGCGGTAAGAGGAGAAAATCTTATATTTGCCGCTGTACATACGCGCCATTTTGATAGCGTTTTCATTGGCCTCGGCGCCGGCGTTGGCAAAGAACACCTTGCCCATATTATCCGGCGCGACCTCGATAATTTTGCGCGCGGCCTCCGAGCGCACGTCAATGGCGAAGCCGGGGCCGATAAAAGGTATTTTTTCCGCTTGATCCTTGATCGCCTGGATGATTTTTTTATGCCCGTGGCCAAGATTTAAATTAACGAGCTGGGAGGATATATCATAGATCTTTCTGCCATCCTCGTTCCAGAAGAATACGCCTTCCGCCCGGGTGATAACGTCGGGGTTGAGCGCGCCCTGAGCGCTCCAGGAATAGAGATTATATTTCAAGCTATTCTCTTTGATCTGCGACATGGCGGCCGCCTCCTCATAATTTTATATCTGACCTGCGTCTCGACGTGCAGCAAAGACCTGTTAATTACCCCAGCCCGAGAGCTTGGTGCGTTTTAGCTCATCTTCGTCGAACCAGCGGCTGGTGACGCTTTTTAACTCGGTATAAAAGCGCACACCGTCTTTACCCAGGCAATGGAGGTCGCCAAAGAAAGAGTCCTTATGGCCGGAGAAGGGGAAAACGCCGTAGGGTACGGGAATCGGCACATTGACGCCCACCATGCCGGCGTCGCAACGCCGGGCAAATTCGCGGGCATAGTAGCCGTTTTGCGTGAAGATGGCCGAGCCGTTGGCAAAGGGGCTGCGGTTGATTAAGGCAATGCCTTGCTCAAAGTCCTTGACCCGTTTGATGCACAGCACCGGGCCGAATATTTCCTCATTGCCGATGCTCATTTCCGGCTGCACATGATCGAATATGGTATGGCCAAGATAAAAGCCGTTTTCATAGCCCGGCACCGTGACATTACGGCCGTCCAGAACGAGATCCGCGCCTTCTTCAATGCCTTTTTCGAT
>JAAYYR010000073.1 GCA_012515255.1 Clostridia bacterium
AAAATGAAGGTTAAAGATAAAGATTAAAACCGATAAATCAACCAGTAAAGCGAGGTATGGTTAATGATCGAAGAACTGCGTCCGCTGCTTACGGACGGCAAACAAAGGCTTGACGCTTTACGGAGGTCTCTTTGACATCGAGGCCAAGCAGAAGGCCATTGACCAGCTGGAGGAAAAGACTTATGCCGCTGATTTCTGGGATGACCGCGCAGCGGCCCAGGCCGTACTCACCCAGCTGAGCCGCCGCCGCGAGCTGGTAAAATCCTATCAGCATACCGCAGCCCTGCTGGAAGAGGCCGAGGCCGCGCTGGAGCTGGCCGCTGAGGACGAGGGCTTTATCAGCGAGGCCGAGCCGGCGGCGCGGCAGTTCCTGCGCGATCTGGAGCGCCTGGAGCTCTCGCAATTGCTTTCCGGCGACTATGACAGCCATGACGCGGTGCTCTCGCTGCATGCCGGCACCGGCGGCCTGGAAGCGCAGGATTGGACGGATATGCTGCTGCGCATGTACAGCCGCTGGGCGGATAATCACGGCTATAAGCTGGAGATCCTGGATATCCTGCCCGCGGATGAGGGCGGCGTTAAAAGCGCCGAGATTTCCATTCAGGGCGCCAATGCCTACGGCTATCTCAAAAGCGAGCGCGGCGTGCACCGCCTGGTGCGCATGTCGCCCTATGATACGGCCGGACGCCGCCATACCAGCTTTGCCAGCGTGGATGTGCTGCCGCAGGTGGCGGATGATAATGAGATCGAGATCGCCCCAGATGATCTGCGCATCGATACCTACCGCAGTTCCGGCAAGGGCGGCCAGCATCTGAATAAGACCGATTCCGCAGTGCGCATCACCCATATCTCCACCGGCATTGTCACCCAATGCCAAAACGAGCGCAGCCAGCTTTCCAATAAGGACGCTGCCATGCGCATGCTGCGCGCGCGCCTGCTCGACCTTAAGCTGCGTGAGCGCGAGGCAGAGCTTTCCGCCCTGCGCGGCGAGCAGAGCGAGATCGGCTGGGGCAGCCAGATCCGCTCCTATGTGTTCCAGCCCTACCGCCTGGTTAAAGACCACCGCACCGGCTTTGAGATGGGGAACACCGACGCGGTGATGGACGGCGATTTGGATGGGTTCATTGCCGAATACCTGCGCAAATACGCGCGCAGCGATTAAAGTGCGGCAGAGCCTAATATTTGCCTTTTGCGCTTAGGCGATATGTTTGTCTTATTTGCGTGTATGCCTCCGGCGGACTCCCCTCACCCCCTATAAACGATCAGGGGCTCACCGCCCCTGAACCCGCGTGAGCTGGAAATAGTAGGTTGAAGATCGAGATAAAGGATAAAAAAATATTGTGTTTAGTTATAGCCTGCCATAATTATATTGTTTTATATTGGAGGATGAGATCATGGCTCTGACCACGGAACAATTCGCCCGGCGCCTGCGGCGGGAGATCATCAAAATGCTGGCCGCTGCCGGCAGCGGCCATCCCGGCGGCTCGCTTTCCGCCGCTGATATCCTCGCCGTGCTGTATAACGAAGCGATGCGCATTGACCCGGAGCGCCCGGACTGGCCGGAGCGCGACCGCTTTGTGCTCAGCAAGGGGCATGCCGCGCCCGCCCTCTACGCGGCGCTGGCGCTCAGGGGATATTTCCCCCCGGAGGAGCTGGCCGAACTGCGCAAGCTGGGCAGCCGCCTGCAGGGGCATCCGGATATGAATAAGCTGCCGGGCATAGATTTTTCCACCGGTTCCCTGGGGCATGGCCTGTCCGCGGCCTGCGGCATGGCCATGGCAGCCAAGCTGGACGGAGCCGACTACCGCGTATACGCTATGGTCGGCGACGGCGAGCAGCAGGAGGGCATGATCTGGGAAGCGGCCATGTTCGCCGCGCATTATCGCCTGCGGCTGATCGCTTTTCTCGACCATAATCATCTGCAGATCGACGGCCGCGTCTGTGATGTGCTCTCGCCGGAGCCGCTGACCGATAAATGGCGCGCCTTTGGCTGGCAGGTGCTGGAGATCGACGGCCATGACCTGGACGCTATCCGCCAGAGCCTGCGCCAGGCCTGGCGGGCGGATTGCCCGGTGATGATCGTGGCGGAGACAGTGAAGGGCAAGGGCGTGAGCTTTATGGAAGACCAGGCCGGCTGGCATGGCGTAGCGCCCAATGCCGAGCAGGCGGCGCAGGCCTTGGCGGAATTGGAGGGATAAGCGCATGGAGAAGAAAAAAATGGCTACCCGCGAAGCTTATGGCCAGGCCCGCGCCCACGCACATCATGCCGCCCTCGGCAATGCCGGCATTGATGAAGCGTTCCGGCGCTGCCTTGGCAAACTCCGCGGTCTTGGTCGATTTGCTCAAGTCCGCGTCCAGCACCAC
>JAAYYR010000074.1 GCA_012515255.1 Clostridia bacterium
TGGCCAAATCAATTTCCCGATGGGCTGTATTCACATCTCCGCAGATGATCAGCGGCTTTGGCGAATCCTCGGCGAATTTCTTGAAAGCGGCATAGAAATCCATTTTAAACTTTAACCGCTCCGGCCCATTGCCGCCATTGGGAAAATAGCAGTTGATGAGACGAAAATCAGGATACTCCAGCACCAGGGTACGGCCCTCCCGATCGAAGCGCTCCTCGCCAATGCCATAGGCGACGCTGCAGGGCTGTGTTTTCGTAAAGACGGCAACGCCGCTATAACCGGGCCTGTCGGCGGAGCATATATAAGGCTTATAGCCTGCCCATTGCATTAGCCCCTCAGGAATCTGGTCATCTTTGGCCTTGATTTCCTGCAGGCAGACAATATCCGCGTTTACCGCTTCAAGCGCATCCAGCGCGCCCTTTTTAATCGCGGCGCGCACGCCATTGACATTCCAGGATAAAAGTTTGATTTTGGTCATCTCATCACCTCGTTTTTTTTGGTTTATACTTCTGTCCCGCTCCTGCCGAACAGGGCAAAAAGCCGCTTGAAATCAGCCAGGCTCAGAGCCTCCGCGCGCACCTGCTCCGGCAAACCGGCAGTCTTGATCAGTTCCTGCCAAAAGCCGCGGCTGCCGCCCAGCACGGCGCAGAGGTTATTGGCTAAAGTCTTGCGGCGCTGCGCGAACGCCGCCTCTATGAAGCGGAATAGATCGTAAAAATCTTCTCCCGCCACTGTGCCCTCTTTTCGGCTCGCAGCAATTATCGCCGAGCGCACAGCCGGCCGCGGATAAAAAGCGTCCTCCGGCACATGAAAAAGAATTTCGCTTTCGGCAAAATAATCCAGCATCAAAGGCAGCGGCCCGTTTTGACGTTTTGCCCCGTCTACCAGGCGTTCCGCCGCCTCCTTTTGCAGCAGGAGATACATGCGCCGCCAGTTGCCGCCATGCTTCAGCAGCTTCTCAATTAAGGCGCTGGTGATATTATAGGGGATATTGCCAAAAATCTGGTATTCCTGGCGGCGATAGTGGCTGACATAGTTGAAGCATAAGGCATCCGCCTCAATAATGCGCGTTTGCGGCCGGTCGGACAAAAGCTTAGCCAGATATCCCACAAATAATGGCTCGATCTCCAGCAGTTCCAGCCGCCCCGGATACTCGGCGAGCATCCGGCTAAGGCTGCCCAGTCCCGCGCCGATCTCGATGATTGGCAATTGCGGTTGCAATGCGGCAAGCGCTACGATATGCCGCGACACTTCCCCGCTTACCAAAAAATTCTGCCCGCGTAATTTGCTGGGCCGCAGACCTAAAGATTGCAGAGTGTCGCGCACAGCCGGCAAAAGTTCTTGATCCATACGCTCCCCTCCTTTTGGCTAATTGAGCATGTATACGGTGACTTGCCGCCTGCCCCAACTGATGCATTGATTCTCGGTATCCATATAGAGGTCGATGATATAATCATTGATCGCGCCGCCCGTGTCCTCCGCCACGGCAAAGCCATATCCCGCGACATAAACTTTGGTGCCAAGCGGGATGATATCAGGATCAACCGCGATAGTGCCGACTTTGGGCCAGGTGCCGGTCGCCGTGGTATTCCCCGTCCAGGTATAGGCTGTAGCCTCCATGGTATAGGAATTATGAAAGTAGAAACTGGCGCCGTCATCAGTGATGGCCATGGCTTTCGTGGCCGTGCCTTTGCTATTGGCCGGACCAATACCGATCACCCTTTCCTTGGGATCACGCACCTTGACCGCGTCAAGCAAAACCCTGCCCACTTCCTGGCCGTCCCGGTACGTCACCCGATATGTATTGCGGTTAACGCCGGGGCTGCCCTCGGATACTACGGCGCGGGCTCCAGCCACTAAGTATTCATACTCAACCGTAGTCTCCGGCTGGTCAATATACTCATCCACGGTCTCCGTCCTGATCTCGATGCGATGGACCTGGATTTCCGTTTCATCATAAACATAAGACAGCAGCGGCAAGGATACGGTATCATTGGCGCCAAGTTCAATTCCGGCCAACGAGAGGGCCTTGCTGACAGTGATTGGCTGGCTTTCCAGCAGATGTATTTGACCGTCGGCAATGATGCGGATAGGGACGCTGAGTCTGAGCCAGATTTTCATACCCTCGACTACGGGCTGATCTTTCTTCTTGTCCATATAGTCGCCGGACGTAAAATGAATCCCCTGTTCGCGCAACACATCGCCCACTGTTTCCGCATTGGTGGCGATAAAATGCGGCCGGCTGTTGATATTGATGACAATATCTTTTGCGGTCAGCTCATTGATGCCCACATCTCCTGCATCGCCCCAGCCAAGAGCTACAGATGCGCCGATACCGGTCAAAACGAGCACAACGGCTATAATCAGCAAGGACAAATGGGGAAAGCGATGATGCGCAGGCTCCAGCCGTGCTGTTTGCGGCGGCTCGGCCGGCGCCTCCGGCTGCTTATGCTTGACAAGGGTACGCGCCTGTGCCAGCTTCGCCTCAGAAGGGCTGCCCAGGTCTTTTATCTTCAATTGTCCCTTGATGCGCGCCATGCCCACGGCCTCCGCTATTGGCAAATAATTAGTTAATTATAGAATATATTCCGTTATAAGTCAATTATACGCTCACCGCAGCAAAGACGTAAAAGCGAAGTTTTCAGTCATAAAAGCGCAGTATTCTCATTAGAAAAACAAAAGCGCAAAAGGCTAATAATCCTTTGCGCTCAATCATCTTCGCCAAGACGAAATAGCCGCCGGGCATTTTCAGTAGTGATTTCCTCTATGCGCCGGTACTCCAGCCCCTTGATCTCCGCAAGTTTTGCCGCGGTATGGACGACGCGCGCAGGTTCATTAGTTTTGCCCCGGAAAGGATGCGGCGAAAGATATGGGCAATCCGTTTCTATAAGCAGCATATCAAGCGGCACCTTGGCCGCCACTTCCACCGGCTGGCGCGCATTGGTAAAAGTCAGCGGCCCGGCAAAAGAAATCATCATCCCCAGGGACATAGCTGCCTTGGCAGTCTCCCAGCTACCGGAAAAGCAATGCATGACGCCGCCGTTCTCCGTGGCTCCCTCCTCTTTGAGGATAGCCAGCACATCCTGATGCGCGTCGCGATCATGAATGACTATCGGCAAGCCGGACTCCCTGGCCAAAGCGATCTGCGCCCGGAATAATTGTTGCTGCACCGCCCGCTCCGGGCCGTCGTCATAGTGATAATCAAGGCCGATCTCACCCCAGGCTACGACTTGCGGCTGCCGCGCCAGCTTGAACAATTGCGCCAGGTCATCGACGCCAATTTTATCCGCCTCAGCCGGGTGAACGCCAACCGTGGCGTAGACCGTACCGGCATATTGCGCTGCAATGTCCAGCGCAAGTAGCGAGGAGGGCAAGTCATAGCCGACTGTATTTATTTTTGTCACCCCGGCGGCCCCGGCCCTGTCGACAATAGCCGCTAATTGCGGCAGCAAGGCTGGGTCGCCAAGATGAGCATGGGTATCAAACATGGCCGCCTCAACTGATCTTGGCGCCGCTTGGCATATCCGGCGCCTCTATAACCCGTAGTTTTTTGCCTTCCATGGCGGAAAGCAGCATGCCCTGCGATTCGATGCCGCGAATCTTCACCGGCTGCAAATTGGCAATCAACACCAGGTTTTTGCCGAGAAGCTCGTCCGGCTGATAGAATTCCGCTATGCCGGATAATACTGTTCTTTGCTCCGTCCCCAGCTCCAGGGTGAACTTGAGTAGTTTATCGGTATTGGCCACCTTTTCACAGGCCAGCACTTTGACCACGCGCAAATCAAGGCGGGCAAAATCATCAATGGTACAAGTAGGGGCGATCGGCTCCATGGCGGGCGCGGCCGGCGCCTCCGGCGCTTCAGGTTTGGCTTCCGCCGCCAAGGCCGCCAGGTCGATGCGTGGGAACAGCGGCTCGCCGCGGCTGATCTTCGTCCCCGCCGGCAAACGGCCCCATTCAAGGCTCTCCCAGGTATGCAACTGCGTCTGCTCGGCGATGCCCAGTTGCCGCCACACGCGCTTGGGCAGCCCCGGCATCACCGGCGCGGCCATGATAGTAACAAAACGCAGCACTTCCGCCATATTATAGAGCACGCTCGAGAGTTTTCCCTGCTGGCCCGCTTTATTAAGCGCCCAGGGCGCGGCGTCGTCGATATATTTGTTCGCCTTATTAACCAGCTTCCATAGCTCGGAGAGAGCATTCGCCCACTCCATCTTATCCATAAGCCGGCCAAATTTCTCCGGTATAGCCTTGGCCATGGCAATCAGCTCGGCGTCGAACTCAGTCGGCTCAACGGGCGGCTCAATCACGCTGCCCTGGAATTTCTCAATCATTCCGGTGGTGCGGGACAGCAAATTGCCATAGTCATTGGCCAAATCATTATTGATGCGCCGGCCCAACAACTCCTCGCTATAGTTGCAGTCCAGACCATAGCCCATTTCCCTCATCAGAAAATAGCGCACCGCCTCCACGCCGTATTTTTCGCATAAATAAATGGGGTCGATGACATTGCCTTTGGATTTGCTCATCTTATCGCTGTCGATTAAGACCCAGCCATGACCAAGCACGCATTCGGGCAGCGGCAGATCAAGCGCCATCAGCATGATCGGCCAGATGATAGTATGGAAGCGGATAATATCCTTGCCTACCAAATGCACGTCCGCCGGCCAAAATTTTTCATATAAACTGCCGTCGCCTTGGCCTTTTAAGGCGGAAATATAATTGATCAGCGCGTCGAACCAGACATAGATCACATGTTTTTGATCAAAAGGCACCGGTATGCCCCAGTCAAAGGTAGTGCGGGAAACGCAGAGATCCTCCAGGCCCTGGCGCACGAAATTGATCATCTCATTGCGACGGCTTTCCGGGCGGATAAAATCAGGGTTATCCGTCATGAATTGCAGCCAGCGGTCGGCATATTTATTCATGCGGAAGAAATAGCTTTCTTCTTTCATCGTCTCTACCGCTCTGCCGCAATCCGGGCAAACATGCCCCTCCCCTACTTGCAGCTCGGTGAAGAACGTCTCGCAATCAGTGCAATACCAGCCGGTATATTCCGACTTATAGATATCGCCCTGGTCATAGATTTTCTGGAACAGCTCTTGGCAGATCCGTATATGATGCTCATCCGTGGTACGGATAAAATCGTCATTGTCGATTTCCAGGACACGCCATAAATGCTTAAAATTAATAATAATCTCGTTCACAAATTCTTGGGGTTGCTTGCCCGCGGCATGAGCGCGGCGCTGGATTTTCTGCCCATGCTCGTCGGAGCCGGTAAGAAAATAGGTATCAAAGCCGCGCATCTTCTTATACCGCGCCATGGTATCGGCGGCTACCGTGGTATAGGCATGGCCGATATGCAGATTGTCGCTCGGATAATAGATGGGCGTGGTGATATAAAAAGTTTTCTTATCACTCATTTTGATACCTCCAAATCATCATTGGCCTATTAGGGAAAAACCGACTACCCGCTGGAAATCATAACAAACTATAAGGTAATATGTCAATATTTATATCGGTAA
>JAAYYR010000075.1 GCA_012515255.1 Clostridia bacterium
ATTGCAGGATTCATATGGCAGCAGCGGCTGTTCGCCGCAGGGATTGGTGGATTCGATTTCGCCCAAGCCTGGGACGGCATTGTCGCGGTTCAAGCGGTCAAGGAAAATAATACCCGGCTCGCCGCTTTTCCAGGCGGAATCGACGATATTCTCAAAGACGGAGCGCGCGGATAAAAAACCCCGGCTTTGCCCGGAGGCGGGATCAAGCAATTCATAGTCGGCGTCATTTTCCACCGCCTGCATAAAGGCTTCGGTCACGCCGACGGAAATATTGAAATTCGTCAGCGCGTCACGGTCGTTTTTGCAATTGATAAAATCCATGATATCCGGGTGGTCAACGCGCAATATGCCCATATTGGCGCCGCGGCGGGCGCCGCCTTGCTTGATCACATTTGTCGCGGCATTAAATACCTTCATAAAGGAGATAGGGCCGGAGGCAATGCCGCCGGTGCTGTTGACCGACTCGCCCTGGCCGCGTAGCTGAGAAAAAGAAAAGCCGGTGCCGCCGCCGCTTTTATGGATGAGAGCAGCGTTTTTGATCGCGTCGAAAATGCCCTCCATGGAATCAGGCACCGGCAGGACAAAGCAAGCAGAGAGCTGTCCCAGGGGACGCCCGGCATTCATCAAAGTGGGGGAGTTGGGCAGAAAATCCAGCTCGGTCATTAACCGGTAGAATTGTCCGGCCAGCGCTTCCTGGTCGGCTGCCGGGTCAAAGCGCTGCTCGGCCGCTGCCACGGAGCGCGCCACGCGGGAGAACATCTCCTCCACGGTTTCTTTGACTTTGCCGTTTTCGTCGCGCGCCAAATAACGGCGCTCCAAAACCGTACGAGCATTTTCGCTGATCGGCATATTGGCTCTCCTCTTCGCGCTTGGGGTGGCTGGGCTTGACGCAGTTTACCCGCGCGGGTGATTTGATTTTTTTTATCGCATCTTGTGTTATTTCGTGCATGTTTGCTCTATTTGGTACTACATATTGTGCCATGACAAATTTTCTTGGTCAAGAACGGATTCGGCCGCGCCAAGAAAATATAATTAAAAGCGCGGCGGCGGATTAAGCCTTGGCTTTTTATCACAACATGCTTTGCCCGCGGCGGTCGTCTGCCGGCTGTACGCGCGGTTGTTTGCCTTGGCGCGCGGCATGGTCAGCGCTGCTTCATAGCCGTATGCTGGCTGTGGCCACCATATCGCAGAAGCGGCGGTCATGCTCGACAAAGATCAGCGTCGGCTCATAGCGCAGCAGCACTTGCTCTATTTGGATGCGGGACATGAGATCGATGAAATTGAGCGGCTCATCCCAGATATACAGATGCGCCTGCTCGCAGAGGCTGGCTGCCAGCAGCACTTTTTTGCGCTGCCCGGCGCTGAAATCACGCACATCATGCTGCAAATGGCCGACGGGCAGATCAAGCTGGCGCAAGAGCGCGAAAAACAAGCTCGGCTCCAGCCCGCGCCGGGCGGCGAAGTCATTAAGGCTGCCGCCAAGGCCTGTCGTCTGTTGCGGCACATAGGAAATTTTTAGGCCGCCGCCGCGATACAGTCCGCCGCGGTAAGCGAGGTCTTGACCGAGAATCAGCTTAAGCAGGCTGCTTTTGCCGCTGCCATTGCCGCCCAGCACTGCCAGGCGCTCCCCGCGCTCCAGGCTGAAGCTGAGCGGGCCGCAGACTTTTTGCTTGTCATAGAAAATCTCCAGATTCTCCAGGCTCAGCAGCCGCCGGCTATGATAGGCGGCTGGAATCAGCTTGATCGCGGCGCAGCTTTCCTGGTCTTTCAATAATAGGGTCTTTTTTGCGGCGGCTTTCTCCTGGCGGGCGGCATAATTACGCGCTTTTTTCATTAGCCTGGCTGATTTGGCGCCGATATAGCCGCGATCCGGCTTAACGCCTGAGTTGCGCTGCGCATATTTGCTTTTTTCCACCTGCTCGGCCCAGGCGCTTCCCTGTTGCGCGGCTTTACGCATGGTGGTGATTTCCGCTTGCAGCTTTTCCCGCTCTGTCCGCACATATTGCTCCCGCCGTCGCTGATTCTCCTGCCAGGCGGAAAAATTACCCTGTATCAGCTCGACGCCGCTTTTGTTTAAGGCGAGGATATGATCTGTGCAGCGGTCGAGCAGGTCGCGGTCATGGGAGACAAGGATAAAGCCGCGCTTGCCGCCCAGATAATCGCCGACGATTTGCCGCGCCGCCATATCCAGATGATTAGTCGGCTCGTCGATCAGCGGCAGGCAATCGCCGCGGAGAAAGAGGGCGGCGAGCAGCGCCCGGCTTTGTTCGCCCGGCGAGAGCAAGGCAAAGGAGCGGCTGCGGCTCGCGCTGTTCAGGCCAAGCAGGCCCAACTCCCGCTCAATCTCCCACATTTCCCGCTCTGCCGCGAGGCCGGCGATCAGCTCGACGCAGGGTTGCTCGCTGTTTTTCACCGGGTAGGGGAAATAGCTGAACTGCTCCTGGCTGACGATACTGCCGCTATAGGCGTACTGGCCCGATAATAGCCGTAGCAAGGTTGTTTTGCCGCGGCCATTGCGGCCGATCAGGCCCAGTCGCCAGTTGCTGTCCAGATCGACGCTGATATTATCAAACACATTGTCCGGGCTGCCCGGATAAGCGAATGTCAGGCCGCGGATACTGATTAAGGTCATGTTTTCCTCCAATCAAAAAAGCTGCGGGCGGTTAACCCTGCAGCTTCAAAAACAAACAATGACCCGTTAAAGCGGGCGCATAGCCGTATGGTACAGATCTTTCTTGCAGGGTAGTCCGCCGGGCGGGCGCCAAATCGCGCCGCTCAACAGGAATGAATAATTTTAGCAAGAAAGAAAACGCATCGCGACGACCCCTTCGCTTAATTTGACGGCATCATTATATCATGCGGACGGCGTCAAAACAAGGGGCTTTATTTATAGATGGGAGCCTGGGTTATGGCAGGCCCCTCTGTCTTGTCGAGTTTATTTTTCTTATCGTCCAGCACGGGCAATAACAGCCATAAGGACAAGATGCCCAGCGCTACATTAAAAAGCAGCGCCGGCGTATAGCTGCCGAAAGCGTCATAGAAGAAATTAATCACCGGCACGCCGGCCGTAAGCCCGGCGATCAGAGAAGCGATATAAATGCCCAGGTATTCGCCATATTGCCGCTTGGTCATGACATTACGGGCGATTAGCGGCACCAGCACGGCCTCCGAGGGCAGGGCCAGGCCGAAAATAACCACAAAGACCCAGGCCACGGCAGGGGTGGATGTAAAGATCAGCATCGTGGCGCCAATGAGGAAGCAGCTAATAGAAAGGATGGTGGTGAGGCGAATGCCGCAGCGGTCATTGAGCCAGCCCATGAAGATTTTGGTGATGCCCATGACGAGAAAGACGCCGCCATAGATAGTGCTGGCTTGTGCGGCGCCAAAGCCTTGCAGTTGCAATTGCCCCGGGATGGCGACCAGCACGGCATGCACGGAAGCGCCGATCAGGAAGGCGGCGAGGAAAGTGCGCCAGATTTTCGGCTGATGCAGCATCCGCTTGAAGCCGGTAAAATACTCCTCATCCAGATCAGGCGTATCCTTTGTTTCGGCCGCGCTTTCGGGCGGATGCTCGCGCAGCAGCGCCACAACCGGGATGGCTACGCAAATCAGGACAATTACCGTCAGCAAATAGGCCGCCTGATAACCATGGCTGGCAATCACCGCGCCGAAAATGCTGTTGAATAAGAAACCGCCCAGGCCGCTGCCGGCGGAAACGCAGCCCAGCAGGGTGCCTTTGCGGCGCTTGAACCAATTATTGATGATCAGGGCGATAGTTGTCGTGGAATTGAAGCCCAAGCCCAGGCCGGCCAATAAACCGCCCAGGTAGAATAAAGCCAGCGTCTTGGCCTGCCAAAGCAAAATATAGGCGACGATAGCAGAGGCAAAACCAAGGGCGACCATCAGGCGCACGCCCAGACGCTTTTGCAGCTTTCCGTAAAAAAGATTAATAAAAATACCGCTGACTGTGCTCAGGCTCAGGGTCAGGGAAAAGCTGCTGCGGCTGAAGCCGAAAGCTTCGCTGACAGGAACTATGAACAGGCTGCCTGTTGAGTTGACCATGCCGCTTAATGTAACAAAAATGGCAAAGCAACAGCCGAGTACCACCAGCCGATAATTTTTTTCTGTGATTTTCAACTTGTCCCTCTTTTCCGCCCTGCGGCTATTTTCTGCCCTTTTTGCCCATAAAAAATATCTCGGCTAAGTGGCCAGAAGATGAAGGGGAAAAGAGATTAAGCATTGGTCTTGCATGATTCCGCTTTCTATAAATTTAGTCATAATATTTGTGATGCGCCGCGGGGAAGCGCGGCGCTAGCCTTAACGGTATTTATTTTAACATGATTCCTTGCATAAAGCAATACCGGGGCGCTATGTTTTGAAAAAAATATGTTTCTGTCAGAAAGCAGCACAAAGCCAATATGGCGCTCAAGCCTAAAATATATATATTAATAGGTAATATGAGCAAAAATCCATAATCGATTGCAGCCATAATCTATTCATGTGACCAAATAAAAATACACAAAACCCAGCGATGGCATAGGCTTTGGTTTGGCGTCGGTCAGGCGAGGTCTTCCTTGCTTGACAGTATATTCCGTAGAGGGTAAAATGAAAAGAAGCGGTCAAAATGTCGGGCGGCCCGGTCGCCGGGCTGCGTCGTCAATTGCCGGAAGGAGCATTATGGCCAAAGCAAAAACGGTCTTTTTTTGCAGCGAATGCGGCGGCGAATCAGTGCGTTGGGCCGGCAAATGTCCATATTGCGGTCATTGGAATACGCTGGTGGAGCAAAAAGTCGAGGACAAGACCGCTGTCGGCCGCGTAAATATGGCGCCCAGAAAACCGCAGCCCATCAATCAGATCACTGCTGATCGGCATAACCGCTTTGTGCTGGGCCTGTCCGAGCTGGACACCGTGCTGGGCGGCGGCCTGATGCCCGGCAGCTCCGTATTGCTGGGCGGCGAGCCGGGCATCGGCAAATCCACACTGCTGCTGCAGGCGGCGGCGCGCATGGCTGATTTCGGCCCGGTGCTTTATGTCAGCGCCGAGGAGGCGGCGGAGCAGATCAAGCTGCGCTTCGACCGCTTATGCGGCGGAGAAGAAAGCGCTTCGGCCGGGCAATTGTATCTGTTGGCACAGACTGATATCCATGCGGCTCTGGCCGCGGCGGAGGAGATCGGGCCCGCATTATTGATCTTAGACAGCGTGCAGGCGCTTTTTTCTCCGGATTTGGACAGCGCCGCCGGCAGTGTTTCGCAAGTGCGGGCAGTGACCGCCGCCGCCATTGATGTTGCCCGCCGCCGGCATAGCGCGGTGATGCTGATCGGCCATGTGACCAAAGAGGGGATGCTGGCCGGGCCGCGCGTGCTGGAACATATGGTGGATACGGTGCTGTATTTCGAGGGCGAGCGCTATAATGCGCTGCGGTTGCTGCGCGCAGTCAAAAACCGCTTCGGCTCCACAAATGAGATCGGCGTCTTTGAAATGAAGGAGCGGGGATTATGCCCGGTTTCAGCCTCGGCCTATTTTCTCGGCCAGCGTCATGATATGGCGCCCGGCTCGGCCGTGACCTGCGTACTACAGGGGACGCGGCCGCTGCTGATCGAGGTGCAGGCCTTGGTTTCCCCGACGTCTTTCGGTAATGCCCGTCGCCTGACGAGCGGCTATGATTATAATCGCCTGCTGCTGATCATCGCGGTGCTGGAGCGCAAAGTCGGCCTGCGTTTGGGCGACAAGGATATTTATCTTAATATCGCGGGCGGGCTGCGCCTCGACGATCCGGCCGCGGATTTGGCGGCCGCTGCGGCCATTGTTTCCTCCGCTGTCGACCGGCCTTTGGATAAGGATGTGCTGCTGCTGGGCGAGATAGGTTTGCTCTCCGAGCTACGCGGCGTCTCTCAGGAGGCGCGCCGGCTCAAAGAAGCGGCGGCCTTTGGCTTCCAAACCGCTGTTTGTCCGGAAAGCCGGCTGCAAGAAAAGCCGGAGTTGCGGCGCATTACCGCCGCCGACTTGAATCAAGCGCTGAAAATACTCGCTTTGGCTTAGCCGATTGCCGGCCGGGGCGGCGGGAACTAAAATGTTCATCATTGCTTCTAAAGCAATAAGCGGCAATAAAAAATACAATACTATATAAGGAAAATATAATGAAAGCAGCAATATTCGGCGATTCAATTATGCGCGGCATGTATTGGGATGAAGAAGCCGCGAAATATCAGATCTGGCATAATGATTTCCTGGGAGACATTGAGGCGGCGGGCGGCTTTGAATTGGTCAACCATGCCCTCGTAGGCAGTACGGTGGAGCGGGGGCGGGCTAATTTTGACAAAGTCGTGGCCAAGGGGCTGGATTGCCAGCTGCTGCTGCTGGAATACGGCGGCAATGATTGTGATTTTGACTGGGCCGGCATCGCGGAGCAGGCTGATAGAGAGCATCAGCCGAAAACGCCGCTGCAGGCTTTCGAGAAAGCCTATGCCGGGCTGATCACCAAGGCGCGCTCTTTGCATATGAAGCCCGTTCTGATGACTTTGCCGCCGATCGACGCCCATAAGTACTTCGCCTGGTTCAGCCGCAAGCTCAACCCTGAGCCGCTGCTGCATTGGCTGGGCGATATCAATATCATCTATCGCCATCAGGAATTGTATTCCCTGGCTGTAGCGCGTCTGGCGGCGGCGTTTTCCTGCCCGCTCATTGATCTGCGCAGCGCCTATTTGCCCCAGCACAAGCTTGACGGCCTGATCGGCGTCGACGGCATTCATCCTACGCCCGCCGGCTACCAGTTGATCTGGGGCGAGATCCTACGTTTTTTCCAGCAAAAGCCGGGAAGCCAGCCGGCCTGATCTGAAATTTAGCTGATCATCAGCCCGCGACAAGGGATTATGAGCGGAAATGTCGAAAAATATTTCGTTTCCGGCTTCTGCGCCGCTATGGCTGTTGTCAATGAATCAAGGAGGTAGCATGAAAAAGCAAGCTAGATTTTTGCTCATCTTTGTGATGCTTTGCTTAGTCTGCATACCTCTTAGTCCGGCTTATGCCAGTTCGCCCGGCTCAGCGGCCGACCCTTTGGTCACCAAGTCCTGGGTGGATAATTATGTGACGGCTCAATTCGCGCCGCTTGAGGCAAAGATCGCACAGCTAAAGGATTTGGTGCGGCAGCGCCTGGGTATTGATGCGCTCAGTATCCGGCTATATATCGGCAGCGGTACAGCCTATGTCAATGACAGCCCGCGCCAGATCGACGCCGAACGCCCGGCGGTGACGCCGCAGCTCAAAGGTAGTGGTTATACTATGGTGCCTGTGCGTTTTGTGGCGGAGGCGCTGGGCGTTG
The DNA here is from genome assembly GCA_012515255.1 of Clostridia bacterium. Lineage (GTDB taxonomy): Bacteria > Bacillota > Dehalobacteriia > UBA4068 > UBA4068 > HGM13862. The sequence goes on from JAAYYR010000075.1 coordinate 7,319, forward strand.
ATGTGCAGTGGCAGGCGGAAAGCCAGCAGGTCTTGTTCTCCCGGGGCGATGATGTGGTGGTCCTCACTGTAGGCAGCGCCTCGGCCAAGATCAATAACCGCGATTATACCATGGGCTATGCGCCTTTTATTGAAAATCAGCGCACTTATGTGCATATACGTTTTGTCGCCGAGGCTTTTAATTGCCAGGTCGGCTGGACGCAAAATGAAAAAAGGGTTGATATCAGCAAGTAGGCGCCCTCTCCAACAGAAGCGCGCCGTGCTTGCCGCAGAAATTAAGAACATACAGAGGTGGACGGCACATGAGCCAAAATGAATTTTGGGCGCAGGATATGACCCAGATCCACGGCAAGCGGAACTGGTTTTCCCGGCTCAGCCCGCAACGCAAGCTAATATATACGCTGCTATTTATTTTCGTGGTGGCCTGGAGCTTTTTTATCGGCTTTAATATCGCCAATGCCATGGGGCCGGACCCGGATGATTGGGTGATTGCCACCAAAGAAGATCTGGGCGACGCGCTCGAGGATGAATTGCTGAAGATCGACGGCATTCGCACCATCCTCATGGTGGGCTGCGACGCCCGGGAGGGCGAGACGACCAGCCGCAGCGACACGATGATGCTCGCCTTCATCAACGGCGATACCGACACCATATCACTGCTTTCCATCCCCCGCGACTGCTATGTGCAGATCGCGGGTTATTCCACTAAAACCAAAATCAACCATTCATTTTCCTATGGCGGCATTAATCTGACCCGGGATACGATCGAGTATTTCCTCGGCATCAAAATCGATGACTATGTACTTGTGGATTTCCAGGGCTTTATCGATTTGGTCGACGCTTTGGACGGCGTCAAGATTGATGTCGACCAAAGAATGATCAATTATGACGAGGGTATTGATTTGAACCCCGGTATGCAAACCCTGGACGGCAAGCAGTCTTTGGGATATTGCCGTTTCCGTCTGGGCCAGGACGGCACCGCCTCGATCAGCGACGTCAAGCGGGCCGAGCATCAGCAAAACTTTATCCTGGCTCTAAAAGATAGGTTGATTTCGCTCAGCACTTTATGGAAGGTGCCTAAATTAGTGGGTCTGGCCAATAAATACATCAATTATTCTTTCTCGACTACAGAAGGGATCAAGCTGGCCAACACCCTGCTTAATATGAATTTGAACAATATTAAGACTTATACTGTGCCCAGCGGCGGCATGTATATCAACGGCATCAGCTATGAGATTGTTAATAAAGCCGCCACTTTGGAAATACTCAATGAAATCATCGGCAATGAATATACATATACGCCGCATATCATTGATGATGGCGGCGCCGGGCGCTATAACAATGACGCGCCGGAGGAAGCGCCGGATGAGGAAGCGCCGGATTTGGGCGAGCCGACCGATACGCCGCCACAGACCGGCGGCGAGACAGGCGGCGGTGAGACAGGCGGCAATACCGGCGATAATACTAGCGATAATACCGGTGGCAATACCGGCGGCGATAATCCCGGCGGCGGCCTTGACGAAATACCTGAGCCGCAATAAGCCGCCGGGCGACGGGAGCGACTGATGATACGCATTTTAGGGCTGCGGGTCGACCAGGTAAATATGGAGCAGGCTCTGGCACGGCTTAGCGAGGCTATCGCTGCTTTTCGCGCGGGCAAAAGCCGCGGCGCCCAAGTGGTCACCATCAATCCCGAAGGCATCTGGCTGGCGCGCGGGGATGAACAACTGCGGCGGATTATCGAGGAGGCTTATCTGGTGACGCCGGATGGCAGCGGCGTCCTGTGGGCGGCTGCCCGTCAAGGGAAAATCCTTGACGAGCGTGTTACGGGTATTGATTTGCTGTATCGTCTCTGCGAGCGGGCGGCAGAGGAGCAATGGCGCGTTTATCTGCTGGGCGCTAAACCCGGCATTGCCGATGAAGCTGCGGCGCGGCTACGACTTGCTTATCCGCATCTTCTTATCGTGGGTCGGGAGAACGGTTATTTTCGCGACCGCGAGGAGCAGGTGATTTGCGAGATCGCGGCCAGCCGGCCGGATATTCTTTTTGCGGCCCTGGGTATGCCTTATCAGGAAAAATGGCTGGCGGCCAATATAGAAAAGCTCGGCTGCGCCGTAATGATCGGCGTCGGCGGCAGCTTTGATGTGATTGCCGGCCGGGTACGGCGGGCGCCGCGCCTGCTGCAAAGGCTGCGGCTGGAATGGCTATGGCGGCTGCTGCACGACCCGCGCCGCTGGCGGCGTTTCCTCGCCATCCCCCGCTTTATGGCCGCGGTGAGGCGGGAGATTAAAAATAATAACGAAAAATAGCCGTCTACAAATAGCCGCATAAAAAATAACTCCGGAACCGTGCCGGAGTTATTTCTTTGAATTCATTATGAGCACCCTTAGCGAGACTGGCTGCCGGAGCCGGAACCAGAGCCGGAGC
>JAAYYR010000076.1 GCA_012515255.1 Clostridia bacterium
GTTATCTAATCTGTCAACTCAACCCTTCCAGTTTTGAGATAAATTTTTGCCCGTAAAATCACCCGTCGATATGTTTCCGTGTACGCATTTTAGCCCTTCAGGTCGAGTAGACAACTTGGATGTAATTCTTGAAATCCGCATAAACAAAGGCTTACAGCTTTGTAATCAAGACGACACACTCAACGTGCCCGGTCTGGGGGAACATGTCCAGCGGTTGCACCGCTCCCACCTGATAGCCGCCCTCAGCCAGGCGGCGCAAATCACGCGCCAGGGTAGCGGGGTCGCAGGAAACATAGATGATGCGGCGGGGCTGAAGCATCAGCAAGGCCTCAAGCGCCGCCGCATCGCAGCCGGCGCGCGGCGGGTCAAGCACCGCGACGTCCACTACTACCCCCTGCTCCGCGAGCCGGGGCAATACCAGCTCTACCGCGCCGCAGATAAAGCGGCAATTGTCCGCGCCATTTAGCTTGGCAGCCCGCTCCGCGTCCGCTACCGCCGGCTCAAAGCTCTCCACACCGATTACCTGTGCGGCGCGCCCGGCCAGCAACAATGCGATCGCTCCCGCCCCGCTATACAGATCAAGCACTGTTTCAGCGCCCGTTAAAGCCGCGTATGAGCCGACTAATTGATAGAGCCGCTCCGCAACAGCCGGATTGACCTGCGTAAAGGCAGCGGGCGAGAGGCGGAATTCGCGGCCGCATAGCTGCTCGCTTAAATAGCTTTGACCCGCGAGCAACTGCCAATGCCCGCCATAAGTGCCGTTACGCGGCGCGCCCGCGCATTCCCAGACCTCGGTCAAATTGCTTACCGCGCCTTGCAATTGCCGCGCCAATTCCCGGCCCCTCATGATCGGCGTATTCACCAGCAATATGAGCGACATTTGTTCACCTGAGCTATTACAGCGCAGCACCACGCCGCGCAAATCAACCAATTCGCCACGAAAAGGCGCGAGCATATCCGGTAAAACCTGGGCTAATGAGGAGATTGGCGGTGCGGCAAGCAAACAAGCGGCCGCTTCCACCAGGATACGGCTGCGCTGGATAAAGAATCCCAGATGCAATTTCCCTTTGACCCAGGCGGCATGATAATGCATGCGGTGGCGATAATGATATGGCTCGGGGGAGGCAATAGTCTCGCTGACCGCTGTGTCGATCTTGGCGATGCGCCTTAGCGTATCATAAACAAAGCCCCGCTTGAGCTTGAGCTGAAAATTATAGTCTGCCTGCTGCATGGCGCAGCCGCCGCAGCGGCCAAAGACGGGACAGGGCGGCTGTGTCCGCTCCGCCGATTCCCGCACTATGCTAAGCAGTCGCGCCTCGGCGAATTTGCCGCGCAGCCGCGTGATCAGCGCCAGCACCCGCTCTCCCGGCAAAGCCCCCGGAACAAAAACGGCCAGGCCGTCCAGCCTGCCCACACCGCTGCCGCTGGAGGCAAAACCCTGAATATCGATCTCAATTTCCGCGCCCGTGGTCAATACCATGCTTCCATCCTCCCCTGCGCTTCAGCCACCCGTTTATAGCGGTAAAATATTCGCCGCGGAGTATGCCGAAAACTTTACACTTTATATTTATTATGGTACGATAGCTGCAAGCGTTTTTGCAATTTCGCTTTTATCCTACCTTTTATGGTACTATATATCCGCTATTTGCACAACAGATCGTCATAATATCGATCGCACCGGGGGAAAAAATGAAAATTTGTGTTATCGGGCTTGGTTATATCGGCTTGCCCACTGCCTCTATGTTCGCCAAGGCAGGCCATGACGTGGTCGGCGTGGATAAAAACGAAAGAATTATCTCTGCCCTCAACCGGGGAGAAATCATCATTGAGGAAAAAGGGCTATCCGAATTGGTGCAAAGCATGACGGCGGCCGGCCGTCTGCGCGGCAGCCTGATGCCGGAAACGGCGGATGTTTTTATTATTGCCGTGCCGACGCCAATCACCGCGGAGAAAAAAGCGGAGATGCGCTATGTGGAAAGCGCTGCCCGAGAGATTACCCCTTTCGTACGGCAGGGCAATACGGTGATTTTGGAATCCACCTCCCCTGTCGGCACGGTGGATCAACTGCTGGCGCCGATACTTGCCGCATCCGGCCTCGCTATCGGCGAGGAGCTGTATCTTGGCCATTCGCCGGAACGGGTCATACCCGGCCAAATCCTACAAGAGCTGATACGCAACAGCCGCATTGCCGGCGGTATCAATGCCGCCTCGGCGCAGAAGATTGCCGATATTTACCGCTGTTTTGTCGAGGGCGAGATCTATATCAGCGATTCCCGTACCGCCGAGCTATGCAAGCTGGCGGAAAACACCTACCGTGATATCAATATCGCTTATGCCAATGAGCTGGCCATGATCTGCGAGCAGACCGGCGTCAATGTCTGGGAGGCGATCTCCCTTTGCAATAAGCACCCCAGGGTCAATATCCATCAGCCAGGCCCCGGCGTAGGCGGACATTGCATCGCCGTCGATCCCTGGTTTATCGTCGAAAAGCAACCGGAGCGCGCGCAATTGATCCGGCAGGCCCGGCGCATCAATGACAATATGCCCCATTTTATGGCACAAAAAATTGCCGCCTTAACGCAAGGCAAAGACAAGGCCAAAATCGCCGTCCTCGGCGTGACCTATAAGCCGGATGTCGACGATACCCGCGAAAGCCCCGTCCTCGAGCTGATCGAGCTGCTGCGCGGACAAGGCTACCGGGTGGCGGCCGCCGACCCCCATGCTCTGGGCTTCGAGCGCGACAGCTACGCCGCGGCGAAAGACGCGGATTTGCTGCTGCTCGGCGTGCATCACCGCCAATACCGCGAGCTGGATCTGGCGCGCCTGGCGCAGGCGATGCGGCAGCCGCTGCTGCTTGACACGCGCAACTTCTTCGACCGCGCCGCCGCTGAGCAGGCAGGCTTTGCCTATCATCTGCTCGGCGAGAAATAAAATCACATACATGTTCCCTGAAAAGGCCCGGGCGTGCCCGGGCCTTTGCTATGATCTGTCGTTGATCCTTTAGCACATATGTAGCTAATCGCTTACCGGCCGCTGCCAAATTCCGGGTAATCGGCGTCTTGCAAAAGAGGAAACTCTAAACTAACGCCATCATATTGCATAACTGATATGCTATAATTGCGCTCCTCGCTATATGCCGCGCCGTCCGCGTTAACGGTGCAAAAATGGCCGGTGATTTGCTTGATGCGGCCCAGTTCATCTATAAGCACCGTGTAGACGGGCGACTCGCGATAAAAGCTGAACACGCCGTAGCCATATTCCCGGTAAGTTTGGGGATAACAATGAGCATAATACTTTTCGCTGTCTAGCTCAAAGGTCAATAATACGCCCTCCGGCGTCATTTCCTCCTTCTGCGCGGCAATGACATGTGCGGGGAATTGCAAGATTCCGTCGAGGGTGGCCCGAAAAGGAAAATCCCCCTCATATTTGTTGCGATAGCTGTATTGCGGTTGCGTCAGATTTTCAACATATTGATAGCCGTCACGGAAATATACATTGACCACGATCGGCTCTTCGCCGGTCGGCGAGATGACTATATTGCTAATGGCTAAATATTGGCCATTTTCATAGGCCAGCCGATAGGTTTCTTGAATAGTGTCATTGGTTTGACTCACTGTTGCGGCTAAATCTTGCGAAATAGTTAAGGAACTGTTTTTTTGCAGCATCAAAGAGTCCGCCGCGCTTAATTGCCGATATGCCCGCATGTATTGCTGATATGGCTGTTGCCGGCCGCAAGCGCAAAATTGGCCCAGGGCAAGGAATAGACAA
>JAAYYR010000077.1 GCA_012515255.1 Clostridia bacterium
GCATGGAGGTGCCCTGCTGCGGCGGCTTGGAAAAAGCGGTGATCAGCGCCCTGAAGGATTCGGGCAAAATGATACCCTGGCAGGTCGTCACCATTAGCAGCGATGGCCGCATTGTTGATTAATACCTGGGCGCTGCCCCTCGATAAGCAAAACCCCGCCCAAGGGACGGGGTTTTGCCGGCAACAATGATATGCGGCCGCCGGCGGGAGCAATGACATTTTAGCCCGGAAAAAAGCTGTTTTCCGCTGGCGCCCGGTTTACTTTATCCGTGCGCGGCGCTCCGGCGATTGTCCGCCGCAAGGGATGCTTACTTAACTTTGAAAATGGCGGCGTATCGCCAAAAAAGTCTCGTCACTTAAATCATGCTCAATCTTGCAGGCGTCCTCGCGGGCGGTTTTCTCCGCCACACCCAGCGAAAGCAAAAAATCAGTCAAAAGCTGATGCCGCTCATACATCCGCGCCGCGATCTCCATCCCGGATTCTGTAAGCGAGATCAACCCCTCTTCATCCACAGTGATATAATTATTTTCACGCAGCCTTTTGACAGCATAACTGACACTTGGCTTGGTCACTCCCAATTCGCTGGCAATATCGATGGAGCGGGCATAACCTTTCTTTTCCCGTAGCATAAGAATCATCTCCAGGTAATCTTCCGAAGATTTCAGTATTTTCACCCTGGCCGCGCCTCCTTTACTTAAGCTGCCATTATGTTAACATTAATTGGTTTTTTTTGCAAATATTATGTTTGTTTCCGCCGCGATAAAATATTGACAAAGCCAGTTAGAGGTGGTAAACTTGTCTTGGTTAGCGATTGCTAACCAATTACTTGGCACTCCGGTTAGAAACTACTAACTTGCAAGATCGGGAGGGTAAAATGATGCCCCTGTCCATGGCCAAAGCGGGAGAGATTAATTATATCCGTAAAATTACCGGTAAGGACGAATTGCGTCAGCACCTGGCCGAGCTTGGCTTTGTTGTCGGCGAAAAAATTACCGTAGTCTCCGAGATTGGCGGCAATATGATACTGTCAATCAAGGACAGCCGTATTGCTCTTGATAAGAGCATGGCCACCCGGATTATGGTATAGAAAGGGAAGCTGATGAGAACTTTAAAAGACGTGAAAATCGGCGAGACCGCGACAGTAGTCAAACTGCATGGCGAAGGCGCGATCAAGCGCAGAATCATGGATATGGGCGTCACGCGCGGCGCAGATATTTATGTGCGCAAAGTCGCGCCCTTGGGCGACCCCATGGAAATAACTATCCGCGGTTATGAATTATCCATTCGCAAGCATGACGCGGAAATGGTTGAAGTGATTTAATTTTTTGGCAATAGGTTAGTCTAGGCTAACTATATGCATATATCCGTATCAGGAGGTAGCGCATGGAAATCAAAATTGCCCTGGCCGGCAACCCGAACAGCGGCAAGACAACGATGTTCAATGACCTGACAGGCTCGGCCCAATACGTAGGAAACTGGCCGGGCGTCACGGTAGAAAAGAAAGAGGGACGACTCAAAGGGCATAAGAATATTATTATCCAGGATTTGCCCGGCATCTATTCCCTCTCCCCTTATAGCCTGGAAGAAGTTGTCGCCCGCGGCTACCTGGTCAATGAGAAGCCGGACGCCATCATCAATATCGTTGACGGCACGAATATCGAGCGCAATCTTTATCTCACCACCCAGTTGGTTGAGCTGGGCATTCCTGTGATCATTGCCCTTAATATGATCGATATTGTGCGCAAAAACGGCGATATCATCAATATCGCCAAGCTGGCGGAAGCGCTGGGCTGCGAGGTAATCGAAACCTCGGCCTTAAAGGGCATCGGCTCCACGGAAGTGGCTGAGCGGGCGGCTGAGCTGGCGGAAAAAAAGGTCGCGGCGCATATGCCTTCCGTATTCGACGGCAGTGTGGAGCATGCCATAGCTCATATTGAGGAATCAATCGAGGATAAAGTGTCCGCCCGCTATCTGCGCTGGTACGCGATCAAGCTTTTTGAGCGGGACGAAAAAGTCATCGACGAGCTGAAGCTTGACCCGGAGCTGCTCAGTCATTTAGAGGAGCATATTGCCGCCTGCGAGGCTGAAATGGACGACGACGCCGAGAGCATCATTACGAATCAGCGTTACGCTTATATCAGCCGCATCGTATCTATCAGCGTGGTCAAAAAGCGCAAGGCCAAATACAGCACCTCCGATAAAATCGACCGCATCGTCACCAACCGGGTTCTGGCTCTGCCGATTTTCGCCGCTGTGATGTTTATTGTTTACTACCTGTCCATCACAACCATCGGCGATATTGTCACCGGCTTTACAAACGACACCTTGTTCGGCTCCTGGATTATGGGCCCGCTGACAGCCTGGTTTGCGCAAATAGGCGTCGCGGCCTGGCTGGCCAACCTGATCGTCGACGGCATCATCGGCGGCGTGGGCGCTGTGCTCGGCTTTGTGCCGCAGATGCTGCTCCTTTTCTTCCTCCTGTCCATACTCGAGGATATAGGCTATATGGCGCGCGTCGCTTTTATCATGGATCGCATTTTTCGCAAATTCGGCCTCTCCGGCAAGAGCTTCATCCCTATGCTGATCGGCTCCGGTTGCTCGGTGCCGGGCATCATGGCCAGCCGTACCATTGAGAATGAACGCGACCGGCGCATGACCATTATGACCACTTCCTTTATCCCCTGCGGCGCTAAAATGCCGATCGTGGCCCTGATCGCCGGCGCCATCTTCAACGGCGCCTGGTGGGTAGCGCCGATCGCCTATTTCATCGGCGTGGCGGCGGTCATCACTTCAGGCGTCATCATCAAGAAAACCAAACCGTTCGCCGGCAATCCTGCTCCTTTTGTCATGGAGCTGCCAGCCTATCATATCCCCTCCAGCACCAATGTACTGCGCAGCACTTGGGAGCGCGGCTGGTCTTTTATCAGACGCGCCGGCACCATCATCCTCGCGGCGAGCGTTTTCATTTGGTTCGCCTCCAGCTTCAGCTTTAGCGGCGGCTTACATATGGTGGAGAACATGGATCATTCCATGCTGGCAACGGCCGGCAATGTGATCGCCCCCATCTTCGCCCCGCTCGGCTTTGGCACCTGGCAATCCAGCGTGGCGACTATCATGGGACTGATGGCCAAGGAGGAGGTTGTCGGCGTCTTCGGCGTGCTTTACGGCGTGGCCGGCGACGCGCTGAAAATGGTAGACAGCGGCGCCTTGAGCGGCCTTTCGCCCATTGCCTCGCATTTCACCGCGCTTTCCGCCTTCTCTTTCCTGCTCTTTAACCTGCTATGCGCCCCCTGCTTTGCCGCGATGGGCGCTATCCGCCGGGAAATGAACAGCGCCAAATGGACCTGGGCCGCTATCGGTTATCTCAGCGTCTTCGCTTATGCCGTATCGCTGATTGTCAATCAGCTTGGCCTGCTGATCGGCGGCCACGGTTTTACCGGCGGTACGGCTGCCGCCCTCATTGTTCTCGCGGCGCTCTTATGGCTGCTGCTGCGCCGCAACCCCTATGAGCAAGCGCAACATCTCGCCGCCCAAGCTACTAAATAAAACCGGCCGCGTTCAAGCGGCCCGCTACCGAGAAAGGAGAAACCATGGTCGAATTCTTCACAAACAACCTGGCCACCATTATCACCGCCATCGTGGTTTTTGCCCTGGTGGCCGCGGCTGTGGTCAAAATTGTCCGCGATAAAATACGGCATAAAAGCTCTTGCGGCTGCGGCTGCGCCAATTGCCCTATCTCCGGCTCCTGCAATAAAAAAAATACGGATGACCAGCCGGTCTGATACTGTCCGCTCCAATATAAAAGCACCGAGCCATCACTTGGCCCGGTGCTTTTATATTGATCCGCTGCCACCGCGCTCCGCGTTTAGATAAAGTCCAAATGCTCGAACAGGATCTTGGCGCCGATGAGGATCAAGATCAGGCCTCCGGCCAATTCTGCCCAGCGCTTGAGGCGGGCGCTGAAAAAATTGCCGATGAAAACTCCGAGCAGCGAAAGAATAAAAGTAATCACGCCGATCAAGATTACGGCGGGCAAAATCGGCGTATTGAGAAAAGCTAAAGACACGCCCACAGCGAGGGCGTCGATACTGGTGGCGATCGCCATCAGTAATAATTGCCGCAGCTTAAATCTATCGCAGGGCGCCAGCGCCGTATCGTCTTCTTTGAAGGAGCCAAGGATCATATTACCGCCGATAAACAGCAGCAGCACAAAGGCCACCCAATGGTCATAGGCGGATATATGATGAGCAAATTGACGCGCCAGCAACCAGCCGAGCAAAGGCATCAGCGCCTGAAAGGAGCCAAAAAACAAAGCCACGGTCACGCCCGGTCGAATATCCCAGCGCTTCATACCCAGTCCGCGACATAAGGCCACGGCAAAGGCGTCCATTGACAGGCCGATAGCTATTAGCAGCAATTCGAAAAAACCCATTTCATCCCCCGCAAAATAAGACGGACAGCCATTTCAATGGCCAGGCCGATGAATTAATTGTATGCCCACTAAGGCGGATAATCAAGCCGCAATCAAAACTATATCAGCAGCGTAAAATACGGCATGCCTTGCTAAGCAATAGCGGCCATTTTTCGTTTTGGTCGTTATCAGGCGAAAAAGCAGAAGATTCCAGGCCTGAGAAAAAATTTGCAGACTATTGACAAAGTACCCACGATTGTATTATTGTATACAATATTAGTTTTTTCTGAGATAGGGGGGCTGACCTATAATAGAATTCAGTGAAACAAGAAATGTGCTTACCGAATGCGAATATAAATACAGACTGCAGGATGTGGCCGAGCCTAATTTATACCGGGATTTTTTTTCCTATTCGGAAATTCCCAAATGCGCGTTCAACCACCGTCTGACGCCGACCGATCCGCCCAAGGAAATCTGGATCACCGATACGACTTTCCGCGACGGACAGCAAAGCCGCGCGCCATACACGGTGGATCAGATCGTTACATTATATAAGATGCTACATAAATTAGGCGGCAAAAAAGGCAAAATCCGCCAATGCGAGTTTTTTCTCTACAGCGACAGGGATAAGGAAGCCCTGGCCCGCTGCCAGGATCTGGGTTATTATTACCCGGAGATCACCGGCTGGATTCGCGCCTCCAAAAAAGACTTTCAATTGGCCAAAAGCATGGGCCTGAAAGAATGCGGCATTTTGGTCAGTTGCTCGGATTATCATATTTTCAAAAAGCTGAAGAAAACGCGCAAGCAAGCGATGGAGGCCTATCTGGCGGTCATCTCCGATGCGCTGGAGGTCGGCATTATTCCCCGCTGCCATTTCGAGGATATTACCCGCGCCGATTTCTACGGCTTCGTCATCCCCTTTGCCCTGGAGCTGAGCTATTTGATGAAAGAAAGCTCCATCCCAATCAAAATCCGCGCCTGCGACACCATGGGCTACGGCATCTGCTACCCCGGCGCATCCCTGCCGCGCAGCGTGCCCGGCATCATCTACGGCCTGCGCAATTACGCCGGCTTCCCTGCCCATCTTATCGAATGGCATGGCCATAACGACTTCTATAAGGCTGTGGTCAATTCCGCGACCGCCTGGCTTTACGGCGCCTCCTCGGTCAACTGCTCGCTATTGGGCATCGGCGAGCGCACCGGCAATACGCCGCTTGAGGCCATGATCATCGAATACGCGCAATTACGCGGTACTTTGGACGGCATGGATACTACGGTAATCCGCGATATTGCTGATTTCTTTGAAAATGATATCGGCTACCGCATCCCGGAGCATACGCCCTTTGTCGGCAGCAATTTTAATATGACGCAAGCGGGCATTCATGCCGACGGCCTGCTCAAGGATGAGGAGATCTATAATATCTTCGATACAGCCGCTCTGCTCAAAAGCCCGCCCAGCGTTTCCATCACCCAGACCTCAGGGCAGGCCGGCATTGCCATGTGGCTCAACACCTATCTGCAAACGCCCAGCCAAACCATTGATAAAAACGACCCGCGGGTGCTGCAAATCAAGGAATGGGTGGACGCGCAATACACGGCGGGGCGCATTACCACAATCAGCAGCGAGGAATTAGTAGAGGTTTGTAACGGCATCGGCATTTGCAAATAAAATCATCTCAAAGCGAGGAGAAGCACATGAGTTTGAATCTGGCGCAAAAAATCATCAAAAGTCATCTCGTCGGCGGCACAATGCAGACCGGTCAGGAAATTTCCCTGCGCATCGACCAGACACTGACCCAGGATTCCACCGGCACCATGGCATATCTGCAATTTGAGGCCATGGGTATCCCTAAAGTCAAAACAGAGAAATCAGTGGCCTATATCGACCACAATACGCTGCAAGCCGGCTTTGAAAACGCCGACGATCATAAATATATCCAAACCGTGGCCAAGAAGCATGGTATCTATTTCTCCCGTCCCGGCAACGGCATCTGCCATCAGGTGCATTTGGAGCGCTTTGGCCGCCCCGGCGCTACCCTGCTCGGCTCGGACAGCCACACCCCCACGGGCGGCGGCATCGGTATGCTGGCGATCGGCGCGGGCGGCCTCGACGTGGCGGTGGCCATGGGCGGCGGCCCCTATTACCTGATCATGCCCAAAATCTGCCGCGTCGAGCTGACCGGCAAACTCAGCCCTATGGTCGCGGCCAAGGATATCATCCTCGAAGTGCTGCGGCGTCTGAGCGTTAAAGGCGGCGTGGGCAAAATTATGGAATACAGCGGCGAGGGAGTCGCTACCCTGAGCGTACCGGAACGCGCTACTATCGCCAATATGGGCGCGGAGCTGGGCGCCACCACCTCGATTTTCCCCAGCGACGCTGTGACGCGCCAATTCCTGGCCGCCCAAGGCCGCGAGGCTGATTGGCAGGAATTGCTGCCGGATGCAGACGCGACCTATGATGAAAGCATTAGCATCGATTTAAGCAAACTGGAGCCGCTGGCCGCTCAGCCTTCCAGCCCCGATAATGTAGCGAAAATCAGCGAGCTTACCGGTATACCGGTCAATCAAGTGGCAATCGGCAGCTGCACCAATTCTTCTTTCGCCGACCTGATGAAAGTGGCGGCCATCCTGGACGGCCAGACCGTGGCCGAGGGCGTGTCTTTAGTGATCGCGCCCGGCTCGAAACAAGTCCTTTCCATGCTGGCGGCAAACAACGCTTTGGCCAAGATGGTCAATGCCGGCGCGCGCATCCTTGAAAGCGCCTGCGGTCCCTGCATCGGCATGGGACAGGCCCCGGCCACTGACGCGGTGTCTTTGCGTACATTTAACCGCAATTTCCCCGGCCGCAGCGGCACAGCTTCCGCGCAAGTCTATCTGGTCAGCCCGGAAGTGGCGGCGGTATCCGCCATCGCCGGTGTAATCTCCGACCCGCGCGCGTTTTCGCCCGCGCCGCCGACACTTGTCCCGGAAAGCTTCCCCATCAATGACAATATGGTGGCAGCCCCCGCGCCGGACGGCGCGGAAGTCGAGGTTGTACGCGGCCCCAATATCAAGGCCTTTCCTATCAATAAGCCTCTTGCCGCCGAGCTGCAAGGCGAGGTTTTGATCAAGGTCGGCGATAATATCACAACCGACCATATCATGCCCTCCCATGCCAAGCTGCTGCCTTATCGCTCCAATATCCCCTATCTTTCCCAGTTTTGCCTCACGCCCTGCGATGAGGAATTCCCCCAAAAAGCGCAAGCCAAAGGCGGCGGCTTCATCGTCGGCGGAACGAATTACGGACAGGGCTCCAGCCGCGAGCATGCGGCTCTGGCTCCGCTGTACCTCGGCGTCAAGGCGGTGCTGGCCAAATCCTTCGCCCGCATCCATGCCGCCAATCTGATCAATAACGGCATCATCCCCCTGGTCTTTGCCAATGAGGTGGATTATGATAGAATAGAAAACGGCGACAAACTGGTGATCGCCGACGCGCCGTCTCAGGTTCAGGCAGCGGTAAACGGACAACCCTTTACCATCACCAATATGACCGGAGGATATGCTATTCAGGCCGTAGCCAATTTAACGCAACGCCAGGCGGCTATGCTGCTGGCGGGCGGC
>JAAYYR010000078.1 GCA_012515255.1 Clostridia bacterium
AAGGAAAAGGCCATTGCCGAAAGCGGCGAGGTCGACCGTGGCCTGTTCGGCAAAAGGGCCGAAAGCGCTCATGGTGATTTGCAGCGGCCGCATCAGGCATCGCCTCCCAACTCGCGAAAAATTTCTTCGACAAGCGCCTGCTTATCATCTGGCAATTCGATATTTTGCTGCAGACGGTAAAAGTCGGCGAATAATTCAGCCGGCGTTTTGTGCTGTAGGGTCGAAGCCGCGCTTTCAGCCTGTGTTATGGCGGCGCGTGAATTGGCAAAATCCAGCCGCAGGACATTAGGATAAATTTGCCGCAGGGCGTCCAGCGGCGCGATCAGATCATCCTCATCGGTCAGCGTGACATGGAGATAATCCTCACGGTTGGCTTGCTCATAGACGGCGGGATCGAGCAGCTTGGCGAGCGGCCCCTTGATTTGCCGCAGATCCCGCAGCGGCCGGAGCGCCAGGGTTTCGATATTGACGACGCCTTTTTCCCCCAGTTCCACCATGGTCAGGGATTTTTGATGCCGGGCCTCGGAAAAGGAATATTTAAGCGGCGAACCCGCATACCGGATATGTTGGCCGCCGATACTTTGCGGCCGGTGCATATGCCCCAGGGCCACATAATCAAAACCGGCAAAGGCGGAGGCGTCGATATTATCCAAAGTGCCGAGATTGATCTGCTCCGAATCTGAGCGCTCTGGCCGGCAAGCCCCCGAGGTAATGAATTGATGCGCCATCAGCACATTGCGGCAGGAGCGATCCGGCGGCCGGGCGGCGAGGATCAGCCGCAGCGCGTCCTCATAGCTGTCGATAGTCTCCTCCGGGTAAAAGCGGCGCGCCTGGGCGGGGCGGATGAAGGGCAGAAGATGAAAGATAATTTTGCCGTGGCAGTCTTCAAGCACGATTTGCTCGGCCTGCCCGTTGAAAAGGCCGCATAAATAGATATTTTGCCGCGCCATGATACGGCCGCCGAAATTGAGCCGCTCCGGCGAATCATGATTGCCGCTGATCAGCAGCACTATGCGCTTTCTCTTGGCCAGTTCGGTGAGAAAATCATCGAATAAGGCTACCGCCTCGGCGGCGGGCGCGGATTTATCATAAACATCGCCCGCGATTAGCAAAGCCTGCGGGGCATAGCGATCCGTCAGCTCCAGAATTTGCCCGAGGATATATTTTTGATCCTCGTACAGGCTGCATTCGCCTAAGCGTTTACCCAGATGCAGATCGGCAAGATGAAAAAAGCGCAAAGTCCGCCACCTCCCATTTTTCGCATGGGGAAAATAATTATATTGATCATTTTAATTATAGAATTCGGGTCAAACTATGTCAAATGGCGGCGAAATTTTACCCCTGCCGGCGAATTGATTTTTTTTGCAGGGAGATTGGCGAAAACCTAGAATACCAATAAGATATGTCGAAAAACACAGGAAAACTTGGTATGGACTGTCGGGAGGATTCCCAGCATCAAGCTATGCCGCGCAAACGAGCGGCGGAATTTTGTGATTGCGCAATTCTTTGCCTGCTGGCCAAAAGCCTGGCTGTGGGCGTGGGCGCGGGGATCGTGGTTTCGGCCTTTAGGCTGCTGGTAGCCTTGGCGGAGCGGACGGCTTTTTCGCTTTATGCTTATGTGGGCGCTCATCCGGGGCTAATAGCGCCGCTTGTGCTGGCTTTGGCTTTGGCCGGTCTGGCCATCGGCTGGCTAATCAAAACAGTGCCTTTGGTCACAGGCAGCGGCATCCCGCAAACACGCGGCCTGATCACAGGGCGTTTGCAGGGCAGTTGGTGGCGGATGTTGCTTGGTAAATTTTTCGGGGCCAGCCTCATTACCTTCGGCGGCTTGGCTTTGGGGCGCGAAGGCCCGGCTGTGCAGTTGGGCGGCTGTATCGGTCTGGGAGTCGGCGAGAGATTTGCTGCCGATCCTAATGAGCGCCGGATGCTGATCGCCGGCGGCGCAGGGGCCGGGCTGGGCGTGGCGCTGTCCGCGCCTTTGACCGGCATGACTTTTGCCCTGGAGGAAATGCAGCGCTCATTTTCGCCCCGCTTTCTCCTTAGCGCCCTTACCGCGGCAATGTCCGCCCAGCTCATCTCCTGCCGGATTTTCGGCGTCGGGCCGCTTTTTGATTTTCCTCTGTCCCAGACTTTACCCTGGAGCGCTTACTGGCTGCTTTTGCCTTTGGGCATTATCGCCGGTTTATGCGGCGTCGCTTATAATATTATTTTGATTCGCTCGCAGCGGCTGTATAAGAGCTTTCGCCGCTTACCGCTACTAACTCGCCCTGTGTGGCCTTTTATGCTCGCGGCTTTGGTGGGCCTGACTTTGCCGGAGGCTTTAGGCGGCGGCGAAATCATTATCGGTCGGCTGGACTTGGGGCTGCCTTTTACGTATTTATTGCTGCTGCTGGCGGCCAAGTTCGTTTTTTTCGTCGTTTGCTTTGATTCCGGCGCGCCGGGCGGCAATCTTTTCCCAATTCTGGTTTTAGGCGCCATGCTGGGCGCTGTCTGCGGCTACTTGGCCGTGCATCTTCTTGGCCTGGAGCCGCAGTTTTATGCCAATATCGTCACTATGGTCATGGCCGGGTATTTTGCCGCGATCACCCGCACGCCGATCACCGCCGTCTTATTGGTGGTGGAGGTGACAGGATCCCTGCCGCAAGCACTGGCGCTTGCCGTGATAGTAATTATCTCCTGCGCCGTGGCTGATGTGCTGCGCTGCCGTCCCATTTATGATTCGCTGCTCGACAGCTATGTCGCTGATAATGAATTCGGCCCCTGTTGACGGCAGAAAAAGTACTTATTTATAGTCGATTCCGGCTAAATTATGGTAAATGGATTATTTTTGGGTCTAAACCCGGAAAATGTTGCTATTTTCCGGGTATTATTTTATAATGAAACGATAGAGAATTAAAATGCCCAACCCATACTGAGAATGTCAATAATCATAAAGGATGGTTATTGCTTTGGCCCAGATAACAAGCGAGAATTTGAGGGAAACTTACCAGCTTTCTCAAAGCCAGCTCAATATTTGGTCGCTTGAACAAGCATATAGCGGTACGTCGATTAATAATATCTGCGAAACCCTAAGGATTCGCGGCCGTTTCGACATACCTCTATTGCAAAAAACCCTTGGCTTGCTGGTAGAATCCGACAGCACGCTGCGCACCCGGATCATTTTTGAGGGGGACGCCCTGATGCAGTACGCAGAGCCGTATGCGCCGGAGCGTTACCCTGTCTTTGATTTTTCCAAAAGCGACGAGGACGGCCTGCATCATTGGGAATGCTCCATCGCCAAGGAAGTGATGCCGGTCATTGATGCGCCGCTGTATTATTTTGCCATATTTAAGCTGGGTGAGCATGAGGGCGGCGTGCTGCTCAAATGCCATCATATCATCTCCGACGGCTGGTCGCAGGTGCTGCTGATCAATAAGCTGGCCGATACATACTTAAAGCTGCTCGCCGGCGAAGAAGCTGATTTGCCGCAGTCGCCCTCTTACCAGTTGCATGTGGCAAGCGAGGAAGAATATCGTCAGAGCCGTCATTACAAGGCTGACCGCGAGTATTGGCGGGAGGTATTGGCCGAGCCCGCTTACCCGGCGACCTTGCGCGAGACCGGAGGCGCCGCTCTGTCCCCGGTGGGGCAGAGGCTGAGCTTTGGCTTTTCACATAGCCTTGATCATGCAATTTACAATTATTGCTCCGAGCGCCGCGTCGCTCCTTTTGCCGTTTTCTATATGGCTTTGGCTTTGTATATCAAACGCACCGTGGGCGCGGAACGCTTCTGCGTCGGCGTGCCTATCTATAATCGCATTAATCTGAGCGACCGCGGCACTTCCGGCATGTTCGTCAGCACTTTGCCTTTTATCAACAGCATTGACGAAGACTGGAGCTTTAGCCGTTTTACCGAAGAGGTAATGATTAATTGGTATGATTTGTTGCGGCATCAGCGCCTGCCTTTTGCCGAGATCATGGAAATGGCGGCAGCAAGCGGCAAGGTCGAAAGACAGCCTTCGGAACTGGCATTTTCTTTCCAGAGCAGCCGTATTTATGCCAATAAGGAAGCTTCGGTCTGCTTTTCCGGCGAATGGCATTATAGCGGCTATCAGGCGGAGCAACTGTGCATCCACCTAAGCAATATGGAGGAAGACAACCGCTTCCGCGTCAATTATGATTATCGCACCCAGCTTTTCTGCGAAAAGAACATCGCTGATCTGCATAAACATCTGACGACGATTTTGACCCGGGCTTTGGCCGAGCCGCAACAACCGCTCAGCGAGCTGTCCATGGTGGGCGCGTCTGAGGAAGAAAAGGTTGTGTATGAGTTTAACCACGCCGTTTGCCCGATTCCGACCCGCACTGTCTATGCGCAGCTTGCCGAGATGGCCCGTCGCTATCCTGACCGCGCCGCCGTGATTTTTGACGGGCGTCGCCATAGCTATACCGCGCTTTTGCGCCGGGCCAATGATTATGCCCTGGCATTGCAATCGCGGCTCGGCGACTGCGGCTGTGACCAAGTTGTGGCTTTGTTGCTGCCGCGCGGTTTTGAGCTGGCGGCCGCTATGTGCGGCGTTGCCCAAAGCGGCCGGGCCTGGCTGCTGATCAGCGCCGGTTTGCCGCAACAGCGGGTAGCGGAGATGTTGGCGGATAGCGGAGCCGCGGCCATGATCTGTGGCGAGGCTGCGGCGGGACAATATGGCGCGGCCTTGGGCGATTTGCCGCTGATCACCGCGGAGCAATTAAGCCCCGGCGGCGAGGAATCATTCCTGCCTGCCGCAGCCCAGCCCGGTAATACCGCTTATTTAGTTTATACCTCCGGCAGCAGCGGCAAGCCTAAAGCAGTGGAGATTAGCGACCGTAGCTTGCTCAATTTCGCTTTAGATATGGAAAAATACTACGCTCATGGCGCGGTGCTGTCCTTGAACAATATTAGCTTTGACGCTTTTTTGCTTGAAAGCATGGTGGCTTTGCTAAACGGCTGCACATTGGTGATGCTGCCGGAGGGTAGCGAAGAAGATCCGGCTGCGGTAGCCGCCCATATCCGTAATTATGCGGTGGGATTTATCACCATGACCCCGGGCAGGCTGGCCGCTTATCTTAATGATAAGAGTTTCCGCCGCGCCGCCTCGCGTTTGGAAAGCGTCATATGCGGCGGCGAAGCTTTCCCGCCGGCGCTGCTGCGCCAGCTTAGCACACTTAGCCAGGCGCGGATTTATAATCAATACGGCCCCTCAGAAACCACGGTGGGCGTAACGATCAAGCAATTAAACGGCGCTAACCAGATCACAGCGGGGCGGCCAATGGCTAATTGCCGCATTTATGTGTTGGACAAGCAGCTAAAGCCGTTGCCCCCCGGCGTCTGCGGCGATATTTATATCGGCGGAGCCTGCGTCGGCAAAGGCTATCGCAATCAGCCGCGGCTGACAGAAGACGCTTTCCTGAAAAGCCCCTTTGAGCCGGATGAGCTGATGTACCGCAGCGGTGATCTCGGCTACTGGACAGACGAGGGCGAGCTGGCCTTGCGCGGCCGCGAGGATAATCAGATCAAGCTGCGCGGCATGCGGATTGAACTGGATGAGATTGCCGCACGGCTCAGCCTGCACCCCCAGGTGGAGCAAGCGGCGGCGCTGGTTTTTCACCATCATGGCCAGCCGCTGATTGCCGCTTATTATCTTAGCGGCGCGCCGGTAGCCGAACGCGAGCTTTTGGAGCTGGCAGCTACTTATTTGCCCTATTATATGATACCGTCGGTTTTTATCCGTGTTGAGGCGCTGCCGCTGACGATGAACGGCAAGCTCGATGCCGAGCGCCTGCCTGCGCCGCGGCTCGCAGAAACAGATGATGACTTAACCCTCGGCGAAGTGGAGCAAAAGGTGCTGGACATCTTCCGCGATGTATTGAATAATCCGGAAATTAATCGTAACAGCGATTATTTCATGTGCGGCGGCAGCAGCTTGAACGCTATGGAAACACTGACAAGGCTGGAGGAGGCGTTCCAGGTGCGCCTGCATGTGGCTGATATTTACTCCTGCCGCTGCGCCGCCCGACTGGCGCGGCTTTTGGGCGCGCCGCAAGAGCCGTCCACGGCAGGCGGCCGGATTCAGCCTGCTCCGGCCCTCGACGGCTACCCTCTGTCGCCGATGCAGCAAAGCCTTTATTTCCAGACGATGCTCGCCGATGATAAGACCAGCTATAATATGCCGGGAGCTGTAGTGTTGCCACAGGGCGTCGATATTGAGCGCCTGCAGGCGGCCTTCCGCAGCCTGATTGCCGCGGAGGAGATATTCCGCACGGCTTTTGTCTTCGAGCAGGGGCAACTGGTGCAGAAAGTTTGCAGCCGGGCCGATTTTACCGTGGAGAGGCTGGAGGCTGTAGATTTGGCGGCCGCAACTACGGCCTTTATCCGTCCTTTTGATTTAAGCGCCGCTCCCCTGATGCGCGCCGCCTTATGGCGGGATGAGCAGGGCAGAGAATTACTGTTCGTTGATACCCATCATCTGATTGGCGACGGCCTTTCGGCGCCGCTGATTTTCGCCCGGCTTAATAAAGCTTATGCAGGCCAAAGCCTGGCCGCACCCGCGCTTTCATATAAGGATTACGCATACTGGCTGCAAGAAAGCGACACTGCCAAGGATGAGGATATCGCCTACTGGCGCGAAATTCTTGCCGACCCGCCGCCGGCAATCGATTTGCCTACTGATTTGCCGCGCCCGGCGCATTTTGACTCCCGCGGCGCGCAATACCGCTGCGAACTAGGAAGGGAATTAAGCGAGCGTTTAGCCGCTTTGGGCGGCGAGCGCGGCTATACCCCGGCGACTCTGTTCGCCGCCGCCTTTGCTATTTTGCTTGGCAAACTTTCGCATAGCGATGATATTATCATCGGCATGCCCGTATCGAGCCGCAATATGGCGGAGTTGGAAGGGCTGATCGGCCCCTTTATCAATACCCAGCCTCTGCGTCTGCGCCCTTATGCGGATTTAACGCTTGCCGCTTATTTAGAACAAGCGCAGCAAAGGCTGGCGGGCAGCCTCGACCATCAGCAATTATCCCTTGAGGAATTGCTGAAGCTCTGTGAAGCGCCGCGCGCTGCCGGCCGCAACCCCCTATATCAAACGCTGTTTTCTCTGCGCCCGGTCGGCGGCGACGCGTTTTGTCTGGGCGGGGAGCAGTTGACGCCTATAACGCTGGAAAATCATACCGCCAAATTGGAGCTGAGTTTGGAGGCTGTGGCGGAGGCGGACGGCTATAGTTTTATTTTCGAGTACGCCACCTCCTTGTTTATGCCGGAAACCATAGCTTTATGGGCACGCTCTTATGCTAAAATTCTTGGGTCTTTACTGGAGGATGAATCGGTTTTGCTGGGCGATCTTAATTGCCTGGATGATATTGAC
Organism: Clostridia bacterium; assembly: GCA_012515255.1. Lineage (GTDB taxonomy): Bacteria > Bacillota > Dehalobacteriia > UBA4068 > UBA4068 > HGM13862. The sequence continues at coordinate 7,374 of JAAYYR010000078.1, forward strand.
CGCTTTGAGCTGCTGGAAAAACCGCAATTATTGCGCGCGCCTTTCCTTGATCAATGCCTGGATCAGCAATTCAGCCGCATGGCGCGGCTTTATCCTAATCGCATTGCCTTGATTTGCGACGGCGAATCGCTCACCTACCGCGAGCTGGAGCGGCGCGCCATTGCTATTGCCGGCCAGTTACAGGCCGCTGGAGTCTTGCCCGGCGATTATATCGCCCTGCTCAGCCGCCGGAATAGCGATATGATCGCGTCTTTGCTTGGCATCAACATGGCGGGCTGCGCCTATGTTCCTTTGAGCAAGGCTTATCCCGGGGAACGTATCACCTATATCCTGGAAAGCTCCGGCGCGGCTTTAGTCTTGGGCGATCCTGAAAGCCTGGCTCAGTTACCCGTTGAATTGCCTTGCGCCGTACTGACGCTTTCTGACGAACAGCCATCATTTAGCGCGCCAGCCGGACGCACTACCGAAGATTTGATCCATATCCTCTATACCTCGGGTTCCACCGGCAGGCCCAAAGGCGTTGCGCTTCGCCATCGCAGCCTGGCGAATCTGCTCTCGGCGCTGACGCCGCTGCTTACCAGCTCTGACGGGCGCATGCTCTGCGTCGCTAATATCACCTTTGATATTTTTATCACAGAGACCTTGCTGCCGCTTGCCCTTGGCAAAACAGTGGTGCTGGCCAATGACGAAGATATGCTGCTGCCCTGGAAGATCGCGGAATTGATGACGGGCCATGGCGTAACCATGCTGCAGATGACCCCGTCTAGGCTGCAATTATGCCTGGGCAATGAGTCTTTTTGCGCTGCTATGGCGCAGGCCGAGATCATCATCACAGCGGGCGAGCCGCTCAACCGCGAGCTGATCCGCCGCACCAAGTCGACCGGCCAAGCCAAGCTGATCAATCTGTACGGGCCGACGGAAGCCGCGGTGTATGCGAGCGGCGCCGAGATGAGCGGAGTCGGCCGCCCCCATATCGGCCGGCCCCTTGCCAATTGCCGCGTTTATATACTTGATGAGTCATTGCGGCCGGTATTGCCCACGGCGCGCGGCGAGCTGTATCTAGCCGGGGCGGGGTTGGCGCAAGGCTATTGCCGGGACTCGGAACGCACGGCGGCGGCTTTTCTCGCCGATCCTTTCTTCCCCGGCGAACGCATGTATAAAACAGGTGATATAGGCCGCCTGCTGCCGGATGGTAATATCGAGTATTTGGGGCGGATTGATAATCAGGTCAAAATTAATGGCCAGCGCGTGGAACTGGATGAAATTAACAGCGCCATTTTAAGCTCGGGACTGATCAGGGAAGCTGTCACTGTTGTTAGCCGTAGCGATCAAGGCGGCGCAAAGTTACATACATGGGTCGCCGGCTTTAGCAGCGCCGAGCCGGATTTGCAGGCTCTGCGTCAGCATTTGCAAAAGCTATTGCCGGCTTATATGCTGCCCGCCGAGATTGTTCCCGTGGCTGAGATGCCGCGCAATGCCAGCGGCAAGGCTGATGTGCTGAAGCTGGGCCGGCAATTACAGGCCGCGCCTGCCGCCAATGCTGCGCCCGCTACTGATGTTGCGCCTGCTATTGACGATGCGCAACCCGCTGCTGATGCCGCGCCTGCTATTGACGGTGCGCAACCCGCTGCTGATGCCGCGCCCGCTGCTGATGCCGCGCCTGCCGCCAATGCCGCGCCCGCTGCTGATGTTGCGCCTGCTGCCGATGCCGCTGCCGCGCCTGTGAGCGCCGCTCCTGCCGCCGATGCTATGCCTGTTGCCGCTGCTATGCCTGCTGCCGCTGCCGCGCCTGCTGCCGATGCCGCGCCCGCTGCTGATGCCGCGCCCGCTGCTGATGCCGCGCCTGCTGCCGCGCCTGCTGCTGCCGCTGCGCCCACTGCCGATGCCGTGCCTGTTGCCGATGCCGCGCCTGCTGCCGCTGCTGTGCCCGCTGCTGATGCCGCGCCTGTGAGCGCCGCGCCACAGCCATTGCTTAGCGAAGAAGAATTGCTGGCTTTGTGGCAGGCCGTACTTGAGCGCGAGGATATCGACGAGGATCAATCTTTCTTTGAGCAGGGCGGCGGTTCTTTTGCCGCGCTTAATCTGCTCAGCCTTTGCTTTAACCGGGGCCTGGCAATAACATTAGCCCAGTTCTATGATAACCCGACCCTGCGCGGTCAAAAAGAACTGCTCGCGGCTGCCACGGCTGCGGCTTCAGCAAATGCGGTGGAGGACGCGTCCCAGCCCGGCGACAGCCGGATGATTTTGCTCACCGGAGCCACGGGCTTTTTCGGCGCGCATTTATTGCAAGTCTTATGCGAGGCAGGGGAGCAGGTATTGTGCCTGGTGCGTGGTGATGGGGAGCGGCTGTTTGGCGTGCTGGAAAACTATTTCGGCCCGCAGTGGCTGGCAAAGTATCGCCAGGCCATCGAAACCGTGGCGGGCGATATCACCCAGCCCGGGCTGGGATTAGACCCGGATATCAGCGCCCGGATCAAAAGCGTCTATCACGCGGCGGCGGATGTGCGGCATTATGCCGTGGATGATAATTCCTATTTGGTAAATCAGGTCGGCACCGGCCATGTAGTTGATTTTGCTTTGGCTGCGCAGGCCGAGCTGCATCATATGTCGACGCTAAGCGTTTGCGGCGAATATCTGCTTTCGGCGCCCAAGCAGCCGGCCGTATTCACGGAGAACGACCGGGATATCGGCCAGAACTGGCGGGATAATATCTATATCCGTTATAAATTCGAGGCGGAAAATATGGTTTTTGCCGCCATGGAGCAAGGCTTGAAAGCGCGCGTTTATCGTCTTGGGCGTCTTGGCTGCCGCCAGAGCGATGGCCGCTTCCAGCTTAACCCGGCGGGCAATAGTTATTGGGAATCGCTGCGCGGCCTGGCCCTGCTGACGATGATCCCCGCCGCCTACGGCGCGCTGCAGATGGAGCTGACTCCGGTGGATGAGGCGGCCCGCGCCGTATGGCTGCTGCGCGATTGCCCCAATCCCTGCGTCCATATCGCCAATAATCGGCTGATCAGCTTAAAAGACCTGGTGACGGTTATCCGGGGCGAAGAGCCAGCCACATCCACCCAGGAGGAGTTTGAGGCACATTTGGGCGGTTTGCTTAGCCGGGACCGCCGCCTTGCGGCATTTATCGAGCTGTATAGCCGGTTGCGTCTGGGCAGCCCGCCGATCGAGCCGAAAATGGATATTACAGTAGCGCTGCTCGCGGAGCAAGGCTTTGCCTGGCAAGACCCTGCCACTATCGATTACTCCCGGATTTGGGCGGAAACCCGCGCGGATGGGGGGGAACGGCCATAGTCTCCAATTTTGCCTTGATCATTTTTATTGTCTCAATCGTCGCGATCAGCCTGTTTATCGCCTGGATGGCAAGGCAGGGCGAGATCAAGCTGATTCACCGCGCCTATTTCGCGGTAGCCGCGGTGACGACGATTTGGATTTTGGGGATTATCGCCATCAAGTTTACCGACCCGTCAAATATGACGATGCTTTATGTCTGGGACTCCATGACCTATATCGGCGGCGCGTCCGTACAGGTTTTTGCCCTTTATATCACGCTGATTTTTACCAAAGGGCTGGAAAAATTCCCGCGCAAATATTTTGTGCTGCTGATCTGGCCCTTCCTTGCCAATATCTTTGTCTGGACTAATCCATGGCATCATCTGTTTTATCGGCAATTTGGGGTGCAACTAAGCCAAATCGAGTTTGGCCCGCTGCTGTATATCAATGGCGTATACCAGTTTAGCTGCCTTGTGATATCTGTGGCGCTGATGGTCGCCTTTGCCGTGCGCAACCGCACCCGCCTCTATCTGCAGCAGGCAATACTCTTTTCCTTGGGCAGTATGATCCCGCTTCTGGTCAATCTTCTCGCCTTGGCCAAGGTGATGGATGTTTCTATTGCCGCGACGCCAATGGCCTTCATTTTTTCCATTATCTGCAATGGCCTGGCTATTTATCGTCTGCATCTTCTCGATATCCGGCCGATCGCCATGCGGCATGTCTTAAACCAAATCTCCGACTGCTATTTGATTACCGGGTCTGACGGCCTGATCATCGGCTATAATGAGCCGTTTATGGATGTCATCGGCCTGCAAAACGGCATCAAGGAAAACGGGCATTTACAGGACTGCCTCAAAGACGAGGATGTGGAATACAAGACAGCAATTTATAATTTGCTCACTTCCATTGAGTCCTGCCGTAATATGGGCTCCTCCATTAGTTATGAGCAGGCAATCAGTCATCAGGAGGCGGATGGTTGGCGCAAGCTGTATTATATAGTGGAGATTAACCCCTTGCTGGTCGGCGAGGATATCGGCGGCTTCGTGGCCATATTCAAAGACGTAAGCAAGCTGCGCGAGAGTATGCAGCGGCTGCAGGATTCCCAAGTGCGCCTTATGGATCAGGAACGCCTGGCCTCCCTGGGGCAAATGGTGGGCGGCCTGGCGCATAATCTGAAGACGCCGATCATGAGCATTGCCGGCAGCGCCGCCGTACTCAATAACCTGGTGGAAGAAGCGTCGATCAGCATCGGCGACCAGGAAGTAAATGAAGACGACTACAGGGAAATTTATGGCGAGATGCGGGACTGGCTGCAAAAAGTGCGCGACGCCTGTTCCTATATGTCGGATATCATCACGGCGGTCAAAGGACAGGCCGGCAATATGGACGCTTCCGAATTTGTTGATTTTAGCCTCGGCGACGCTATTAAACGCGTGTCCCTGCTATTGCGTCATGAATTGCAGGGCGGCCGCTGCAAGCTGATCACCGAGGTTACCATTGATAATCTCTCCGACCGGGAGATTTATATCCATGGCGATATCAATAATTTGGTGCAGGTGATCAATAATCTGGTCAGCAATGCGGTATATGCGCAGATACCGGACGGCAATCATAATATCGTCATCCGGGTAGATAAAGACGAGGAGAACCTGTACCTGCATGTGATCGACTGGGGCTGCGGCATCAAGCAGGAAGTGAAAAACCGCCTTTTCCGCCAGATGATCACCAGCAAAGGCAATAAAGGCACCGGCCTTGGGGTGTATATCTCTCATGCGGTGATTCGCGGCAAATTCGGAGGCGAT
>JAAYYR010000079.1 GCA_012515255.1 Clostridia bacterium
CGGAAGCCGTCGAAGAAGTGCAGGAAAGGCACGCGGCTGCGAATGCTGGCCAGATGCGCCACCGCGGCCAAATCCATCACTTCCTGCACCGAATTAGTGCAAAGCATGGCAAAGCCGGTCTGGCTGCAGGCCATAACATCAGAATGATCGCCAAAAATGCTCAGAGCATGGGTGGCGAGAGTCCGCGCCGTCACATGCATCACGCCCGGCAGCAATTCGCCGGCCATTTTGTACATATTGGGTATCATCAACAGCAGGCCTTGCGAAGCGGTAAATGTGGTCGTAAGGCCGCCCGCGGAAAGCGAGCCATGCATCGCGCCCGCGGCGCCTGCCTCGGATTGCATTTCAGCCACTCGCACTTCCCGGCCAAAAAGGTTCTTTATGCCCGCGGCAGCCCATTCGTCGACATTCTCCGCCATCGGCGAACTTGGCGTAATGGGGAAGATAGTCGCCACTTCGGTAAAAGCATAGGCTACGTAAGCAGCGGCTTTATTGCCGTCCATAGTACTCATTTTTTTGGACATTAGGCTTCAGTCCTCCTTAGGTATAGACTTTCTTAGGCGATTACCCAAATTGTGTAATTCCTATCATTATAATACCTAAGTCGAACCTTGTCTATGTTCAATATGAAAAATATTCAACATTTTTGTGGCCGCCTGCCGTGATAGCGCTGTCTTGCTGTAATTACAGGGCCGCCATCACGGCCAAAGTCGCGACGCCGGGCAGGCCGAGCACGCCCGCTACCGCCAGCGTCAGGGTATTAAGCGGCAGAATAAAAGTAGAGCTGAAAATGAGATTGACGGCAAAAAGCAGCGCCAGGCCAAAAGCCGCATTGATGCCGATATGACCGAGGATGCGGAAAAACCGCCCCGGCAGCAGACATGCCGCGAATACCAGAAGCAGTCCGCCGCCCACGATCAGCAAGTATTGCCAAATAGCCATTTTTTTTCCTCCTTCATGCCTTTCCCCACACGGCGCAAGCCGGGCCGGGAAGAAAAGTCCTAATTCATATTATTTGCTTATCCCAGCAAATATGCTATAATGATTGTCATAATCAAAGCTGGATTAGCCATTTGCCCGGCCCGGACGGCTCTTATGCAAATATAATCTCTTCATTAATTAATATAGCCAAAGCAAGGGAAAAACCGCATGTCTTATACCGCTCTATACCGCCGCTACCGCCCGGATCATTTTTCCGCCCTGGTCGGCCAGCCGCATATCGCCCGCATCCTCGCCTCCGCCGCGCGGCGGGGCAATTTTGTCCATGCCTATCTTTTCTGCGGCCCGCGCGGCACCGGCAAAACCTCGGCGGCGCGTATCCTGGCCCGCGCCGTCATCTGTCAGCAGCCGACCGCCGAGGGCGACCCCTGCGGCGCCTGCCCGGCCTGCCTGCGCGCGCTGCGCGGCGAGAGCCTGGATATCATTGAGATTGACGGCGCGTCCAACCGCGGCATCGACGAGGTGCGCGATCTGCGCGAGCGGGTCAAATACGCCCCGGCGCAGGAGCGCGCCAAGATCTATATCATCGACGAAGTGCATATGCTGACCTTTGAGGCCTTCAATGCCATCTTGAAAATACTTGAGGAACCGCCGCAGCATGTGGTGTTTATTTTTGCCACTACCGCGCCGCATAAATTACCGGCCACCGTGCTGTCGCGCTGCCAGCGCTTTGATTTCCGCCGTATCGGCGAGGCCGAGATCGAAGCGCATTTGCTGCATATCGCGGTGCAGGAGGGTATCGCGCTTTTGCCCGAGGCTGCCCGGCTAATCGCCAAAAAAGCGGATGGCGGCATGCGCGACGCGGTCAGCCTGCTTGACCAATGCGCGGCCGCGATCAACGGGCCGGTCAACAGTGATACAGTATGCGATTTGCTGGGCATAGTTGACCAGGAATTTATCCGCAGCTTGGCAAAGAGCCTGCTGGAGCGCGACTTGGCCGCCGCCCTGACCGCCGTGGAGCGGCTGACCGGCTCGGGCAAGGATTTGCGCCAGGCCATGGCCGATCTGTGCGAAACCTTGCGCGACGGCCTGCTTGAGGTAATCGCGGACCCCGCGGCTTCGCCTTATCAGCCCGCGGCCTGGCTGGATCTGTTGACGAATTTCGCTGATCTCGATTATAAGCTGCGCCAGGCGGCTGCTCCCCGCATTTCGCTGGAGCTGGCCTTGATCAAAGCCTGCGCCCCCCAGAAAGCGCCAAGCCCGGCCCGGCCCCTGGCTGCGCTTCCTCAGCCCCTGGTCGCGGCAGCGGCGGCGGCCGGCGCGGAAATAGCCTCGGCTGGAGAGAAGCCGGAAGTAAAGAAGCCGCCGGTCGAGCGCTTTGACCGGCCTGATGCCGCTCATGGCGCAAAGCAGAGCGGCGCGGAAATAGCCGCGGCTGGGGAGAAGCCGCCGGCAAGGGAGCCGCAGGAAAAGGAGCAACATTGCGCTCAGGCTGAAAACACCGCCCCAGCAGGGGAGCAGGCAGCGGACGACGCGTCAAAAAGCGCCGCCGCAAAGCCAAATCAGCCCCCGGCGGAGAAGGCAGCACCGCCGCGAACAGCGCAAGCGCCCAAGCAGCCGGCAGAGGAGCAGCATTGCGCTCAGGCTGAAAACACCACCCCAGCAGGGGAGCAGGCAGCGGACGACGCGTCAAAAAGCGCCGCCGCAAAGCCAAATCAGCCCCTGACGGAGAAGACCGCCCCGCCGCGAAAAGCGCAAGCGCCCAAGCAGCCGCAGAGCAAAGCAGACCCGGTCAAGCTATGGCCGCAAATCCTTGACCAGGTTGAGGACATCAACCGCGGCGCTTATTTCCGCCTGGAAAACTGCCGCCCGAGCCAGCGTGAGGGACGACTAATCCTGGAATTCCCCTTTGACCGCGAGGAGGATTACCGCTATTTTAGCCAAGACCCCATGCTGCGCAAGGTATTGCGTCAAGCGGCGGCAACGATTTGCGGCGCAAATTATGAATTCACGGCGCTGCCGGGCGATTTTATGGCTCCTGATCTCGCGGAAGATGAGTATAGCGGCGCAGCCGAAGAGCAAGAGCCCGAACCCGAGGGGCAAGAAGCGCCGGAAACGAAACAACAAGCGCTTTTCTAATGGGAAACAGCGTAAATTACGCTTAAGCGAAAAAACGGAGGGATGAAAATGGGATTCAATATGCAAAAACTGATGAAGCAAGCGCAAAAAATGCAGCAGGATATGGCCAAAGTCCAGGAAGAGCTGCAAAACACCGAGGTGGAGGGCAGCTCGGGCGGCGGCATGGTGCGCGTGGTAGCCAATGGCAGCGGCGAAATCCTCTCCCTGTCCATCAACCCGGAAATTATCGACCCGGAAGACCATGAGATGCTGGAAGACCTGGTGCTGGCGGCTGTCAAGGACGCTTTGACGGCGGCGGCGGCGCTGTCCGCGGAGAAAATGGGCCGCGTCACCGGCGGCGTCAATATGCCGGGCATGTTTTAAGCCGGAGCGAGGCAGAGCATGGCATATCAATATCCGCCTACTTTGGCAAAATTGATCAATGAATTATCCCGCCTGCCGGGTCTTGGCCCCAAGGCGGCGCAGCGGCTGGCCTTTTTTCTGCTCACGGAAAAGCGCCAGGCAAGCGGCGAGTTGGCCCGCGCCTTGCTTGAGGCGGAAAGCCGCATTCATCCCTGTCCCATCTGCGGCAATCTCACGGATAGCGAGCGCTGCGCTATCTGCGCGGACGGCAACCGCGACCGCGGCCTGCTGTGCATTGTGGAGAGCGTCAGCGATATCCTCTCTTTGGAGCGCTCTCAGGGCTTTAGCGGCGTTTACCATGTGCTGGGCGGCGTGATTTCGCCCCTGGACGGCGTCGGCCCGGAAAAGCTCAATCTGACGGGGCTGGAAGCGCGCATTAGGGAAAACCATGTCACTGAGGTCATCATGGCTACCAATCCCACGGTGGAAGGAGAGGCGACAGCCCTGTACCTGGCCAAAAAGCTCAAACCCCTGGGCGTCAAGGTCAGCCGCCTGGCTCATGGCATGCCGGTAGGCGGCAATCTCACCTATGCTGATGAGGCCACCCTCTCGCTGGCTCTCTCCGGCAGAAAAGAGCTGTAGCGGAAATCAGACGCTCCCGCCAATGAGCGGGGCTTTAGCCAATATATGCAATACGCTGTCCCGGCACAAAAACCGGATGCAGCGTATTTTTATGCTCATTTTCAGTCTGTTGGGCCATTGTC
>JAAYYR010000080.1 GCA_012515255.1 Clostridia bacterium
AAGACGGCGGAAAACAAGAAACAAAAACAGCGCCGGCCAGAGCTGCGCTGTTTTTGCCTTACCACAAATCGCGGATTAATTCGATTGTTAAAAGCTCTCGATGACCACTAATTTGCCCATATCCTCTAATTTTTCCTTGAGCAAATTAACCGTAGTCTGTCGCGAGCGGACGCCGATCTGCTTGAAAATCAGGTCGGAATGGGCTTCGTTGACCGAGCGGCCAAAGATAATATTGATTATATCGGCGTCGTGGATGAAACCGCTGAGCCGCTCCACCGGTGATTTAGGGTATAGATTTTCCGGCGCTTCGTCAAGAATATTATATACCTGACTGAGCATCATCGCGCCTTCAGTGGCCATATCGACGCCCTCGATACGATATTCGGGCGGAGCGCCAAAAGCCGCGCCCTTGTTCACATATTCTACCGGCCGGTTCAGCTCGCGGGCGACAATATTGGTCGTGGTGGAGCCGCAGACCACATGCAGCCCTGGAGACGACATAAAGCGTGACACGAATTCAGAGTCCCAGCGCCGCGAAGAAGGCGGTCCCGTGGCGATAGTCAGCTCTTTGGCCTCGCGCGCCGTAAGCATGGCCAGACTGGTATCGTCGGCATGGCGGCCGCCGGATATCTCGTAGGTCATAGCGCAAATGGACGCCAAAAGCTGATCCAGATCCCCGTCCTTGCGTAGCTGCCCATTGATGAATTTGGCCAGACCCTCGGATTTGATGCCAAAAGAATAACCATTGCCCAGTCCGGCCTGGGAAACGCCATCCGAGCATAAAAGCAGGCTGTCGCCGAAAAACAGCTTGCCTTCGGATTCGCCTACCACCTCATAGCCCGCGGTGAGGAAGCGCTGCTCCATCACTTCGGCTTTATTCTCGCGCAGCAGTAAAGGCGCGGGCGCTTCATAAGTGTAAACAGTAAAGCTGCCGTTGACCAAAACCTTGACCGCGGAAAAGGCGGTAAAAGGCATGGGCTCGGTGCGCGCCCGGTGCATGGAATCAGCCACGGTGCAGCAGGCGTCCCGAAAGGACAAGCCGGTGCGGAACAGCTCCATCAGCCGCTCGGCGCAAGTGATGGCGGCGATATTGGCATAGATGCCGGAGCCGATGCCGTCGCAAAGCACTAATATGGTATGCTCATTATCGCGCTCGCAACGCATGGTATCGCCGCAGACGATATAGCCGCTTTTAGTTTCCTGGCGTAAACGGCTCTCGAAAAATTTCATCGGCTGCCACCTATTTTTCTGATTCATAAAAATCGATCAGCTGCTTGACCATTTCCTCGTTTTGTGCGGTGCTTTTACCCAAATAATGGGCCATTTCCTGGGAGAATTTGATTTGATGCGCCAGCAATTCCTTGGCCTGTTCCACTGTTTGCCGCTTGATCAGGCCCAATTGATCAGAGTCTAGCCTGACCTGGGAAATATCAGTGAATAAGCCGACATATTGATGCTCTTGCGGCAAGGCGTACAACACCTCATGATAGCGCTTACCATACTTGCTCTTAATCGATCGGTAAGTATCGGTCGTGCCGGCCACCAGCTTTTCAAAGCCTTCGGAGTCGATCAGGTAAGAAATTTTACGGCCGAGAATTTCATTATTACACATAAACATTTTTTTAAACGCCGGGTTCATACTGATCATATTCAATTCTTCATCGAGAATGACGATTGCCGTGGGGCTGGTTTCAATAATTTTATCGGTGCGCTGCTGCGCCAGGCGGCGCATATACGGCATGCACATTTCCGGTTCGGCCAGGCCCCGCGCTACGGCGATGGCATTGTCGCGACAGGATTCATAACCACAGGCGCCGCAGTTCAAACGCAGCAGCGGATTGCTCTTACCGGTTTTTTCATAGACGCTGTTGATTGCGTCTTCATCCACCGGCGCCAAATACACCGCCTCCGCGTCGGAGAAGCTGCCGCTGCTATTGACGTCCTCATAATCAAGCGGGTCCGGATGCACGGGCGCTTTCTTTGCATAATCGATAACCCTGTTTTTGCGCGCCAGCACG
>JAAYYR010000081.1 GCA_012515255.1 Clostridia bacterium
AAAATGAAGACCCATCGCGGTACCGCGAAAAGAATCAAGATCACCGGTACCGGCAAATTTAAGCGCCATCATGCTTATTGCAGCCATAAACTGGGTGGCAAGACAATGAAACGCAAGCGCGCTTTGCGCCAGTCGGCTATGACCGGCAGCGCCGATAACGGCCGCCTGTCCAAGCTGTTGCCTTACGCCTAAAGGCGGGCAGACCGCGACAATATCAGTTAAGGAGAGAAGAAAATGACCAGAGTAAAAAGAGGTATGGTCCGCCACGCGCGGCATAAAAAAGTATTGAAGCTGGCCAAAGGCTACCGCGCTTCCAATTCTAAACTCTACCGGGTGGCAAATGAGCAGCTGCTCCATTCGATGTATTATTCTTTTGCCCATCGCCGCAAAAAGAAAGGCGATTTCCGCAAACTGTGGATCACCCGCATCAACGCCGCCGCCCGCTGCAACGGGCTGTCCTACAGCACGATGATTCATGGCTTGAAAAAAGCCGGCGTGGAGGTCAACCGCAAGGTTTTGGCTGATCTGGCGGTCAGCGACGCCACTGCTTTCAATAAATTCGCCGAAATGGCCAAAAGTAATTTGTAAACATCAAAGCGGCCGGTTTTCACCGGCCGCTTTTTATTTGCCGCGCCCTGAGCGCCGCTTGTTAAGCGCGCGGTTGCCGGAGAGGAAGCATTGTGATGCAAGCTATTAGCTCCAAGGATAATCAATACCTCAAGCTGGCGCGTTCCCTGCAGCGGAAAAAAGGCCGCGTTGAGCACGGTTGCTTTCTCATCGAGGGCGCGCGTCTTGGCGAGGAGGCGGCGGCAGCCGGTCTGACGATCCGCTTGGCCTTTATCTCCGCCGCCGCGGAGCCGCGGGCGCGGCAAGTGGCGGAGCAACTGGACGCTGCCGGGCATCCGGTTTATGAGCTGCCAGCCCATGTGCTGGCCGGCGTCAGCGCCACTGAAACAAGCCAGGGCATAATACTCATCGCCGAGCTGCCGGCGGCGTTGCCTTTGCCTCTGGGCGGGCATTGCTATGCCCTGCTCGATGCTGTGGCCGACCCGGGCAATGTCGGCGCCATCATTCGCAGCGCCGCCGCGGCAGGGGTGGCGGGGCTGATCCTTGGCCCGGGCTGCGCCGACGCTTATAGCCCGAAGGCGGTGCGCGCGGCTATGGGCGGTTTATTCCGCCTGCCGCTTGCGGTCGCTGCGTCGGATGAGGAGGCTTATACTTTGGCTCGCGGGCTTAATATCGCGCTTTATGGCAGCGCCATGGAGGGGACGGATATCCGCGATCTCATGCCGGAGCTGCGGCAGCCGCATTTATGGCTGCTGGGCGCGGAAGCAGCGGGCCTGTCCGCTTTTTGGCGGCAAATAGCGGATGCTTTGATTTCCCTGCCCATGGCTGCGGGTGCTGAATCACTCAATGTAGCAGCGGCTGCGGCGGTGTTTTTTTACCAAAGTTTTTTGCGCAAATAGAGAAATCTCCTTGCCCGTAAAAAGCCGCTATGGTATAATCTGAATATCAGAATATGAGGAAGCAATATTCATGGCTTAGGACTACTGCATCGGCGGCTCTTTTTACGCCATACTCGTCCGGCGCAAAAATCTTTCGTCGCTTCAGCTTTTCCGCCGTTGAACACTGCTTCCGAGAGGTGGAGAACCGATGACCATAAATGCCGACACCTTCTGGAAGATTTTTGAGCAAATCGGTTCCGTCGCCGCTTATATAATTTACCGCAGGGCGGTCCTGCCATAATCCGGGCTGGATTAGTGGAAATATAATGCTGTTGCCTTTCGTCCCCGGCCGGATGAAAGGCATTTGTTGTATGGGGCCGGCCGCGGCAAAGACCAGGTCAAACTGCCAAGTGGAGGAAGAAGATGCTGGAACAAATCAAGCAAATCGAGAGCGAGGCCCTGGCGGCGATTGCCGCCGCAGCCGATAAGGAGAGCCTGACCGGGGTAAAAATCGCCTATTTGGGTAAAAAAGGCGGCCTTACCGCGCTTTCCCGCCGGATGGGGCAGGTAGACGCAGCGGAACGCCCGGCTGTGGGTACCGCAGTCAATGCGGCCAAGGTCGCCTTGGAGCAGGCGATCAATCAAAGGATGGCCGCTTTTCACGCCGCTGAGACTGAAGCGGCGCTCGCGTCCGAGACTATCGATATCAGCCTGCCGGGCCGGCCCTGGCCCGCGGGCAGCCGCCATATACTCACGCAGGTGCTGGAGCAGATCGAGGACGTTTTTATCGGTATGGGCTATACGGTGGAGGAAGGCCCGCAGGTAGAATATGATTATTATAATTTCGAGGCGCTGAATTTACCGGCCGATCACCCGGCCCGTGATATGCAGGACAGCTTTTATTTCAGCGATAAAATGCTGCTGCGCACTCATACATCTCCGGTGCAGGTGCGCACCATGGAGCGGATGGCGGGCCGCCTGCCGGTGAAGATTATCGCCCCTGGCGTCGTGTACCGACGCGATGACGACGCCACCCATTCGCCGATGTTTCATCAGGTGGAAGGCCTGGTGATCGATAAAAATGTCACTTTTGCCGATTTGAGCGGCACCTTGTTGGCCTTTGCCCGCCGGATGTTCGGCGAGGAGCGGCAGATACGTCTGCGCCCCAGCTATTTCCCGTTCACCGAGCCTTCGGCGGAAGTGGATATTTCCTGCTTCGCCTGCGGCGGCCGCGGCTGCCGTCTGTGCAAGGGCAGCGGCTGGATCGAGATTTTAGGCTCCGGGCAGGTGCATCCCAGGGTTTTACAGCTATCCGGCTATGACCCGGAGCAATGCTCGGGCTTTGCTTTTGGCATGGGCGTCGAGCGCATCGCCATGTTGAAATACGGCATCAATGATATGCGATTGCTGTTCGATAATGATCTGCGCTTTTTACACAGCTTTTAGCCGTCAGGCTTGCGGCTGTTGACAAACGTTTTACTCGGAGGTTGCGATGAGAGTATCTTATAATTGGCTGCAGAAATATGTGGATTTGAAAATCCCCGCCGAGGAGCTGGCCCGTCGGCTGACACTGGCCGGCTTGGAATATGATGAGATCATCCCCGTGGGCGGGGATTTCTCCGGCGTGGTAGTGGCGCAAGTTTTAGCCGCGGAAAAAGTGGCAAAAAGCGACCATTTATCGCTGTGCCGCGTTGACGCCGGCGCTGTGGAGCCACTCGATATCATCTGCGGCGCGCCCAATGTGCGGCCCGGTTTGCTGGTCGCCTGCGCCAAAGTGGGCGCGCGGCTGCCGGGCGGGCTGGAGATCAGCGCGCGCAAAACATTTGGCGTCGTCTCGCAGGGCATGCTCTGCTCACAGCAGGAGCTGGGCATCTCCGATGACCATAGCGGCATCTGGGAGCTAAATGATTTGCTGCCTGCAGGCACTCAGCTCGGCCAGGATGTGGCGGACGCCCTGCAATTGCGCGACGAGGTGATTGTGGTTGAGTTGACGCCTAATCGCGGCGATTGTCTGGGCATGATCAATCTGGCGCGCGAAGCGGCGGTGGCGACCGGCGGCAGCATTTGCTATCCCAATCTGGCCTATGAGGAAAATGGCGGCCAGGCAGCGGATCTGATCAGCATTGAGGTGACGGACGCTAAGCTCTGCCCGCGCTACGCGGCGCGTCTGGTCAAGGATATCAAGATCGGCCCCTCGCCGCTGTGGATGCAAAAACATCTGCTTGCCGCCGGCATGCGGCCGATCAATAATGTTGTTGATATCAGCAATTATGTGATGCTGGAAATGAATCAGCCGCTGCATACTTTCGATTATGCCAAGCTGCGGGGGCAAAAAATCATTGTCCGCCCCGCCGAGCCGGGCGAAATGATGACCACCCTGGACGGCAAAGCAAGAAAATTCCTGGGCGGCGAAATCCTTATTTGCGACGGCGAGGGCCCGGTATGCGTCGGCGGCGTCATGGGCGGTATGGAAAGCGAAGTGACGGAGGCGACAACCGAGGTGCTGATCGAGGCCGCGGCATTCGATCCGGTGAGCATCCGCCGCACCGCCAGACGGCTCGGCATCCCCTCCGAGGCTTCCCTGCGTTTTGAAAAAGGCGTTGATATCAGCAACTGTGATACAGCCTGCCGCCGCGCGGTGCAGCTGCTTGTCAAATATTGCGGCGTTACTGCCTGCGTTGGCGCGGTCGATGTTTATAGCGAGCCGCCCGTGCCGGTCAAGGTTAATTTGCGCTATGAGCGCGTCAATCAAATCCTTGGCAGCAATTTTGAGCCGCTGGAAATCAAGGAAGTAATCTCGCGCCTCGGCTTTGGCCAGGAGACGATTGCCCCCGGCGTTTTGCAGGTCAGCATCCCCAGCTACCGACGGGATATTACCCTGGAAGTCGATCTGATCGAAGAGGTGGCCCGCATCAAGGGCTTTGAGCGTATCCCCAAAACAATGCCCTTAAACGCCACCGTGGGCGGCCGCAGCCCGCAACAGCAACTGCTGCGCCGCTTCAAGATGCTGGCCGCTGATTGCGGACTGAACG
Source organism: Clostridia bacterium (assembly GCA_012515255.1). Classification (GTDB taxonomy): domain Bacteria; phylum Bacillota; class Dehalobacteriia; order UBA4068; family UBA4068; genus HGM13862. The sequence continues at coordinate 4,478 of JAAYYR010000081.1, forward strand.
AGGCGGTCAATTATAGCTTCATCCATCCGCGGGAAGCGGATTTGTTGCGGCTTGAGGCGGGGCATCCCTGGCGGCATTATTTGGCGATCAGCAATCCGCTTTCCGAAGACCAGTCGGCAATGCGCCAAAGCCTGCTGCCGGGGTTGTTGCATACCGCGGCGCGTAATCTGGCCCGGCGTAATCTTGACCTGCGTTTCTTTGAGACGGGCATGGTGTTTTTGCCCGCGGCCGATTATGCGGCGCAAGTGCAGCCGCAGGAAATACTCACCGCGGCTTTCTTGCTGGCCGGCCGGCCGGAGGAAAGCTGGCACGGGCAGGCCGGAGAATATGATTATTTTAGCCTCAAAGGCATTGTGGAGCGGCTGGCCGCGTCGATCGGCGCCGGTCGGCTCAATTTCCAGGCATGCCGGGCGGAATATCTCCATCCCGGACGCAGCGCCGCTATACTGCTGGACAGCCTGCCGCTCGGCGTGATCGGCGAGCTGCATCCGCAGGTAGCGGAAAACTATCAGCTCGACGGGCGGGTGATAGTAGCCGAGCTGGCTTTGGAGCCGCTGTTCCTCGCGGCTTTGGGTCGCGGCAATCAGGATCATGATTTGCCGCGCTATCCGGCCTCCACCCGCGATATCGCTGTTATCGGCAGCGACGCGGTGGCGGAATGCCATATCGAGGCTGCGATCCGCAAGGCCGGCGGCGCAATTTTGCGCTCGGTGCGGCTTTTCGATTTATATGATCAGCCGCCGATCCCGGCCGGCCAACGCTCGCTGGCCTATGCCCTGGAATTCCGCGAAGATAGCCGTACCCTGACCGATCAGGAGGTGGATGAGGCTTTCGCCGCCATTGTCCGCGTCTTGGCCGACAAATATCAATATCAACTGCGCCAAACCGGTTGTTGCGAGCATCCGGCGGAGTAAAGCAAGCCGCTCAAGGAGGTATAGCCCATGGCCGCCCCAACTGTTTATCATTTTCGTCTCGACGGCGTCGATTATACTCTCAGAGGCAATATGAGCTGCGATAAAATGGCCGAGATCGTCCGAGTAGTGGAGGAGAAAATCACGGCGATCCGGGATGAGGCGCCGTATTATTCCCAGGCCCGCGCGGCGATTTTAGCCGCGATTCAGCTTTCCGAGGAATTGATCGATGTGAAAGCGGAATACGCTGCTTTCGCCGGCGAAGCTGATGTGGGCGCCGACACCTTGTTTTAAGCGGCGAGATAATTTGCAAGCGAGCCCAGGGAGGGCGCGAAGATGAAATTAGCGGAAATATACGCCCTGGCGATCAATTTAGGCATGAATGCCGATCCCCGGGGACGGGCAATGGTGGAGCAGGAACTGGCCGACCAGGCGCGGGCATATGCAAAAATGAGCGGCCCGCAGCGGCAATTCTTCGACCGCGAGAGCCTCATCAACCCTTACGCGGATACGCGCATTGTCTATGGCGACCCTCAAACCGAGATCAGCAAGCTGATCGCCGGTATTGATATGCAAACAGCGGAGCTGCTATTGGCGCGGCAGCTCAATCAAGAAGGCGCAGAGATCGGGCTGGCGCTGTCGCATCATGCGCATGGCAGGGCTTTGCTCGGCTTGCCGCAGGTGATGCGGTTACAGCCCGCGGCCTGGACCAAAGCCGGCCTGCCGGCAAAGGAAGCGGAGCAATTGATGGCGCCGCGCTACGACGAAGTGGCGCTTGGCGTCGGCGGCGGCAATTATAACCGCACTGTTGACGCCGCGCGTCTGCTCGGCCTGCCATTGATGTGCGCGCATACAGCCTGCGATAATCTGGTTAGTGATTTTATCGACCGGCTGATGCGGCAGGAGCAGCCGGATCAGGCGGCTGATGTGCTAACGCTGCTGCTGCGCCTGCCGGAGATCGCGGCGGCGGCCCAAGACCAGAACCCGCCGCGCCTGGTCGCGGGCAAGCACGGGCATGCGGCGGGCAAAATATTCGTTGATATGACCGGCGGCGCTTCGCCGCCCGCCGACTATTACCGCTTGGCCGTCGCCGCCGGGATTAGCACCGTGATCTGCATGAGCGCCAAACGGGACATCATCGACGCTGCTGATGAAGCCGGTCTGAATGTGGTCGTGGCGGGCCATATGGCCTGCGATAGCATTGGCATGAATCTTTTTTAGATCAACTGGCCGGAAACGGCGTGCAAATTATAGCCACCGCGGGGCTGATGCGGTTTTGCCGCGCTTAGCCCGGCGCGAGGGCGGTGTCTTCCCCCGTCTTTCGGGTATAATAAAAACCGGCGTTCCAGTCCGGTACAATAATCAGTGAGCAGTAGGAGAAAACCATGACCGAATTATTAGCCCCGGCGGGTAGTTTTACCGCCTTGAAAGCGGCGCTGGCCAACGGCGCTGATGCTATATACCTGGGCGGAAAAACATTTTCCGCGCGCGCTTATGCCGATAACTTTACCCTGGAGGAAATTACCGAGGCAGTAAAACTGGCTCATTTTTGGCATGCTAAAGTATATGTGGCGCTTAATACCCTGATTTCCGATGAAGAGATGGTGAGCGCTGTTTTTTATGCCGCCGAGCTGTACCGCGCCGGCGTGGACGCTATCATCATTCAGGATTTGGGCTTGCTGGCGATGCTGCGCCAGGCGCTGCCGGAGCTGGAACTGCATGCCAGCACCCAGATGGGCGTGCATAATGCGCCGGGCTGCAATCTGCTGGCCGGCCTGGGCGTTTCAAGAGTGATCCTCTCCCGCGAGCTATCTTTATCCGATATGGCGGCGGTACGCGGCGCGACTAAAGTGGGCCTGGAAACATTTGTCCACGGCGCGCTCTGTATTTGCTTTAGCGGCCAATGCCTTTTTTCCTCTATGGTTGGCGGCCGCAGCGGCAACCGCGGCCGCTGCGCCCAGCCCTGCCGGCTGGCGTACCGCCTCGTCAATGAGTTCGGCGAGCCAATGATCAGCCAGCAGCCGGGCGCGTATCTGCTTTCGCCCCGCGACCTTTTCGGTTATGAGAAGCTGGAGCGTCTTTATGATCTGCATTTGGACGCCTGGAAGATCGAGGGCAGGATGAAAAAGCCCGAATATGTGGCGGTCGTGACGGACGTCTATCGCCGGGCCCTGGATGAGCTGGAGCAAAGCAACAGGCTGAATGCCAATACAGAATCGCTGCGCCGTCTATTGCAGGTATTTAATCGCGATATAAGCCATGGCTACTGGGAGGGTAATCCCGGCTCCAGCTTGATGAGCTATACCCGTCCCAATAATCGCGGGCTTCTGGCCGGGCGCGTCGTCGGCAAAGAGGACGGCAGGATCAAGGTCAAATTAAGCCAGCCGCTGTCTTTGGGCGATATGCTGGAGCTGTGGGTGAGCAGCGGCAGCCGCGAAACCCTCAGCGTGGATAAGATGATAATTGCCGGGCAGGCGGCGGAAAAAGCCGAGCCCGGCCAAACCGTAGTGCTTGACGCCGCCGCCGGACGCGAAGGCGACCGCGTATTCAAGATTTTTGACGCGCCTCTGATTAAGGCGGCGCGCGAGAGTTTTACGGATTTCCCGCTCAAGCCCCTGCATTTTACCATCGACGCCAGATTAGGCCAGCCCCTGCGCTTGCAGGCGCGCGATGAAGACGGCTTTAGCGCTGAAATGCAGAGCGAGTATATCGTGGCCGAGGCTGTGAGCAGCATCAGCGATATGACCAGCGTGCGGGTGCAGTTGGGGCGCTTGGGCGGCAGCGGCTATACGCTTGGCGAAGTAAAGGGGCAATTAGACAAAAATGTCATGCTGCCCTCCTCGGTGCTGAATAAGGCCCGCCGCGCCGTAGTGGACGAGCTGCTGCATCAGCGGCAGAGCCGCGATCAGCGTGCCTTTGACCAGATGCGTTTCGCCCAGGCGGTCAAATCCAATACTTTGCCCAGCCGCCGGACTTTGCCGGCGCG
>JAAYYR010000082.1 GCA_012515255.1 Clostridia bacterium
AGGAGTCAAGCTCATCCTCGGTTTGGGGCAGGGTTTGGATCAAACCGGTACAATCCATAGTCGATGCCACGTTGTTGATATCATAGAAATCATCAAGCATCTTCTGGGATTGCGACTTTGCTTTTCCGCCATATTTTATCATATTAGATTGAGCCTCCTGTCCGATCATTTATTTTTCCGCCTGAGTCAATAATAGCTCCGCATCGTCGCTATCCGGGCAAAAATCCCCCCGTAAGCGCTTAAGCGTTGTTTTATGCTGATATATTTCCTCCGGGCTGCGCACGCCCAAGGCTCTGATCAGCGGCAGGGCAGGATTCCACCCCCGCAGCGCCTGCTGCAATAAGCCAAAGCCGATCGCGCCGGTCAAAATATAATGGCAGAGCTTGCCACGGCCAAAGCCTGTCATGGACGCGGCGAGCAACAAAGAAGCCGCGATGGTTTCAACCACCCTCTCCGTATCCCATTCATAATCCAGCCGCTCAATCTCCTCCGCAAGCAGCGGCTTGGTCGTTCCTTGGCAGGATTTGATGCGACAGATAGTATCATTGTGCAATTTCTGCCGCGTACGGGGTCGGGTATTGATCACTACCCGGCCGGCAGTGGGCGGCAGCCGGTGCTTGCTTATCGTCATAAAGGATACCTCTGCTTTAACTGCATGATTTCTCAATTTATTATGATTCATTGCCCCAAAATTATGCGGTTGGCGCTGCGAAAGCCTTTGATGTAATGTTTGCCAGCTTAGCCCAAAAAACAACGCTGCCGGCAGGCAATTAAAATCAGGCCCGCGGGCTGTATCGTTGCCGCATTTTTTTGCCTCCATTCGTCGACAGGCATAGATGGACGGGTTTGGCTTCGTGGCGTTTCGCAGGCAGGAATCATAGCAAATTCAGCGGATTTTTCAGCATCATAAATATTCGCTCTTTTGTCAGCATGCCATTTGCTCCGGCTAATCACCGCTAATGTAAGCGCGGGCGGCGCTATAAGCAAGCCCAAACTTTCAGCGCCCGGCCGGTCAAAAAGCCGGGCAGTCCTGGCTTAAAGTTAAAAAACCAAGTAAAAATCCGCGCGATTAAGGCGCGGATTTTTGTGCTAAGATTTTTTGTTTGCCGCAATGCGGGTCTGGGTTAAGCTGTTTTTATGATCATGAGCCGTGATTTGCAGTGAGCTGCTTAGACATGCTTTAGAAAAGCGGCGTAGCACTTTTTTGATTCATAGAGGTCGGCTTTGCTGATTAGCTCCCAGGGGGCGTGCATATTGAGTACCGGCAGGCCGCAGTCTACCACGTCCATGCCATAATGGGCCAGCACATAGGCGATGGTGCCTCCGCCGCCGGAATCCACTTTGCCCAGTTCCGCGGTTTGGAAATAGACTCCGTTTTCATCAAGGATGCGCCGGATCAGGCCTAAATATTCGGCATTGGCGTCATTGGCGCCCGCTTTGCCGCGCACGCCGCTGAATTTGCTGATAACGATGCCGCGCCCTAAAAAGGCGGAATTCCTTTTATCATAATAGCTGGCATAAAGCGGGTCAAAAGCCGCGCTAACATCGGAGCTGAGCATCCGCGAGGCGGCGAGGCAGCGGCG
>JAAYYR010000083.1 GCA_012515255.1 Clostridia bacterium
CCCCTCCAATCTTTTTGACAAGTGAATTTACGTATAATTATTTATTATACCATAATCCGTGCCGTTCTGATCAGGACTTCACAATATGGAAAACATGAATTTGGCTGCTGCTGCCGCTAAGGCGCGACATCGCTGTTGACGGTATTCGCCTCGTCAAACCAGACCTTGATCGTGCTGCCCGACCGCACCCGCTGGCCATAATCCGGGCTTTGCGCATAAGCGACGCCGCTGCCGTCCGCCTCTAAAGATAATCCCAACACCGAAAGGATATTGGCTGTCTCGGCAAAGCGGTAGCCGCGCAGATCAGGCACTGTGACCAAATCGTCATGCTCATTGCCGCCGGCCGAGACGGTCAGCAATACCGTGCTGCCGGCCCGCGCCAGCGAATTGGCGGCAGGCTGCTGCGCCGTGACGATGGAGCCGCTGCCGGAGAGCTTGACATTGAGGTCCAATTTCTGCAGGGTGGCGATTGCCGTCGCTACCGGCAGATTAACGACATTGGCCACTGTGACTGTTGCATTGTCCTGGCTGGCGGCGATGCCGTCGTCAGCGTCGGCGCGGGGCGGGATATTAAGATAGCGCAAAGTGTCTGAAATCACGGATTGAAAAATCGGCGCCGCTACCTGAGAGCCGTAGAACAGCCCGCCCGGCTCATCGACGATTACCAGACAGACCAGCTCCGGGTCTTCCGCCGGCACCATACCGAGGAAGGAGGCCACATATTTGCCCTGCGCATAACCGCCGCCCGCGGCCTTTTGCGCCGTACCGGTTTTGCCGGCTATCGTATAGCCCTCGATCGCGGCCTTGGTGCCGGAGCCACCGGTGACGACGCCCACCAGCAACTGGCGCAGGGTTTGCGCTGTCTCCGCGGAGATGATCTGCCGTACTTCCTCTGTTTTTTGCTCATAGACCACGGTATCGCCGTCTATGACCCGGGAGACGATCTGCGGCTTGACCAGCACTCCGTCATTGGCTACGGCGCAGGCGGCGGTAATCATCTGCAGCGGCGTTACCGCGATGCCCTGCCCAATGGAAATAGTGGCGATCTCCACCTGGTTGACCACTGATTCGTCCTGGAGAATGCCTTTGGCTTCACCGCTTAAAGCCACGCCGGTTTGCGCGCCGAGGCCGAAAGCCTTGATATACTTGTAGAACAGGCCTTTTTCTTTACTCTCAATACTTTGCCCTATAGCGACGAAAGCCGGGTTGCAGGAATGCTGTACTGCTTCAGCCAGATTTTGCGAGCCATGCGGCACAGTAGACCAGCAGCCGATGCGCGAACCGGCCACATTGACATAGCCGGGGCAATAAAAGCTGCTGCCGCTATTGACCGTTCCCTCCTCCAGCGCCGCGGACAAGGTGACGATCTTGAACACCGAGCCCGGCTCATAAGAATCGCTGATCAGGAAATTACGCCGGGCGGCGGCGGGATAATCGTTAAAATTATTGGGATCATAGGTATTGGCTACGGCCATGGCCAGGATATTACCGGTCTTAGGCTGCATAATAATGATGCCGGCATTTTTAGGCGGTGTTTCGCCGGCCATCAGATTAGCCAGATCACGCTCGCAAAAATACTGAATATTCTCATTGATAGTAAGATATGTGTCAAAGCCGTTGTCCGGGGGAATGTATTCATATTCCGCCTGGGGGATGGGATTATTATTGGCGTCGTATTGGCCGACGATCCGGCCGGCGCTGCCGGAGAGCCAGTCGTCCAGCGTCAGCTCCACGCCCTCCAGCCCCTGATTATCGATACCGGCAAAGCCCAACACATGCGCTGCCAGGCTGCCTTTGGGATAATAGCGCTGCGTTTCCTCCTCGATCTCCACGCCCGGCAAATCAGCTTCCCTGATTTTTTGCGCCAGTTCAAAATCAACCTTGCGCTTAATATAGACATAATACTGATCCGAGGTCACCTTATCATAAACATCATCATAATCCAGCTCCAGGGTTTCGGCGAGAAACGCGGCTGTTTTCTCCGCCGCCGCTTTGCGTTCGGCCTTCGGCAGGGCGGTGATCTCCGGCGGCCGCACCGCTATCGAATCGGCGGTAATACTTAAAGCCAGCTTGTCGCCGTTGCAATCATAGATGGTGCCGCGAGCGGCGTCCACCGACATATCGCGCGTGCGGTCTTCCTCAGCCTTAGCCTGCAAAGTCGCCCCTTGGAAAAACTGAATTACCATTAATTTGACCACAACAAGGAAAAGGGCCAAAAAAAGCAGGCCCAAGATCAGCGCTATTTTTCGTCTTATCCTCAGTTTAACCGCTGCCATGGACCCACCTCTGATATACGCTTACTTGCCGCGGCCAGCGCCGCCAGCCGCCCGGGCGTCAATTCTCCGCCGCTGAGGCCGTGCCGACAAAAAGGCCGGCGATGCCATAAACGATCTCGCGCCAGCGGGGGTTTTCCTCACTCCCGCTCATTGCCTCCGCCTCAGCCAGGGCAATTTGCTGCTGGCCCTCGGCGATGCGCCTGGCGCTATCCTCGCTAAGCAAATAGATATCATTGGCTGCAGGATACACCATGCCCAAGCGCTCGGTGGCATAAGCCTCGATACGCTCTAAAGAGGCCATTTGTCCCAGCTCCAATTCTGCGCGGGACGCAAGGGTATTTGTCTGCTCAATCTCGTTTTTAAGATGATTGATATCCACACCGGCACTGTAAATCTTGGCGCTCATAAAAGTCAAACCCAGCAGGAACATCAGCAAGGTGGCTACGCTTAAAGTAATCCTCACGATATCGGCGCGGCGCGCGTCTTCGCGGGCTTTGGCTTGTTTGCCGTCCAAGACTTTGACCCGGCGCTGTTCCGAGGCTTGGCTAGGCGCCAATACCTGGGCGTGTGCGCTGCTGCTCATAGCCATTTTATGTCCCCCTTTAGGTGTTTATTACAGTTTTACCGCCGCCCGCAGCCTCGTGGAGCGGCTGCGCGGATTAGCTTCCGCCTCCGCAGCCGCAGCCGTGAGCGGCTTGCGGGTGAGAAGCCTCACATCCGCCCGGTGCTGGCAAAGGCAAACCGGCGTGCGGGGCGGGCAAATACAATCGGTGGCATGAGTTCTCAGACAATCTTTGACAATTCTATCCTCCAGGGAATGAAAGCTGATCACAGCAAGCACCCCGCCGCTTTTCAATAAGGAAATCGCCCGCTCCAGGCCCTGAGTTAATGCGCCAAGCTCATCATTAACCGCGATGCGCAGCGCCTGAAAGCTGCGCTTTGCCGGATGCTGATCCTTTTCCCTCGCCCCGGCCGGTATGGCTTTTTTAATGATATCAACCAGCTCGCTTGTTGTTTCTATGGGCTTGAGCGCGCGGGCCTCGGCGATAAAAGCGGCGATTCTTTTGGCCCATTTTTCTTCGCCATACGTATAAAGGATGCGGGTCAATTCCGCTTCGCTTTCGCTATTGATCAGTTCCGCCGCTGTGCGGCCGCTGCTTTGATCCATGCGCATATCAAGGAGCGCGTCCTGCTGATAAGAAAATCCCCTGCTTGCCGCGTCGAGTTGATGCGATGACACGCCGATATCAAGCAATATGCCGTCTGCCTGGTCTATCCCCCGCTCCGCCGCAATGGCCGCCATATCGGCATAATTGCCGCGCGCCAGGCAAAACCTGCCCGCATAGGGGGCCAGTCTTTGCTCAGCCGCCGCCAAAGCCTGCGGGTCGCGGTCGATGCCAAGCAGAAAGCCGTCGGGAGCGCTGGCTGCCAGTATCGCCGCCGCATGACCGCCGCCGCCCACAGTCCCGTCTATACAAACAAAGCCAGGGGCGGGCTGCAGCAAAGCGAGCACTTCCCGCAGTAGTACCGGTACATGGTAAGCATGCCCCGCCATGCTATAACCTGATATCCGGATAATCAGCGGCGTCTTCTGCAAAACTCTCTTCCGCGTCGCTATTATAATCGCGCCATTGCTGCTTATCCCAAATCTCCAGGCGGGTTGTCGCGCCTACGCTGACGATATCCTTGGCGATGCCGGCATATTCGCGCAAAACCGGCGGCAGCACCACCCGAAATTGCTTATCTATTTCCACATCAAATGCGCGGGAAGTAAAACTGCGGGAAAAGCGGCGGGCTTTGGGGTCTGTGGCGGAGAGCTCGGCCAGGCTTTCCATAACGCTTTGCCATTTGGCCATGGGATAGACAAAAATGCAAGAATCAAGCCCCTTGACCAGGACTATCTTCTCGCCCAAATCCTCGCGAAACTTGGCCGGTATGATATAACGGCCTTTGGCATCTATGGAGTGATTGATTTCTCCAATGAACATGCCTTCTACTTCCCTCCACTTTACTCCACTCGATGCCTAAATATTCGCTTCCCCTAGGGTAATTCCTTCTTTTATAAAAAAATTCTCTATTAAAAGTCCAGCTAGCCAAGCCTAAGTAACGACACTATATATAGTGCCGTTATAAGATGCTTTTGCTATATGCTGTTATTAAAGACAGAAATCGATTTTTCACTCCACTTTTATGTAATAAAATAATTAAAAATTTTTATAAAATTTTATTTTTTATTAGCTCGATAACGGCAAATGCCGCTGCTAATCTATGCATGCCATACCTGAGCGGTTTTGGTTGCAGCGGGGTGAAATCCCGGCCTGCTCCGCATTAATTGATCAAAAATCAGGCTGGGCGGGGCGCCATATAGGCCTGGGGCCGGCAGCGCCGGCCGTCTCGGACGTGGCCTGAACCACGGCCGCCGCCGAAAACCAAGCCGCGTCCCGGCAAGCAGAGATAGAAGAAGCACGGAGCCTCAGGCTCCGCGCTTCTTAGCGTTTTTAGCGTCTTTGAGCGAAATTATTGTGCCGTATCGTCAGCGCCAGAGTCGGTTTCATCCGCAGCATCTTCTTCTTGCTGCACCTCGTCGGTGGTGTTCTGCAACTGCTCCAGCAGCTCATAATAACCGATAATCTGATCGATCTGCGCATAATATTCGCTGCTCTCGCCGATCAGCGCCTTATAGGAATCAGCGTAGGCGCGGGCGGCGTCAAGTCCTTGATTGATGAAGAGGAAGTCAAGATATTTGCTGGCTACGTCATAATTATCCGGCGACAGAGCCAGGGCCTGATCGAACAGGGCTTTGGCGTCGTCGCTGGCGCCTGTATAGGCCAGGGCCTGAGCTTGATTGGCGATGATTTGCGCTTTGCCGTAATCATTGAGATTTTCCGGCGCAACGTCCAATTGCTTTTGATAATAGTCCGCCGCTTTACCCGCGGCGGCCACTGATTGCATATAGTACTGCACGCCGGCGTCCGCATCCTCAGCGGCGACTTGGGAATAAGCCGTATAGTACAGTCTTTGCAGCGACATATAGACTTCGGCCATCGAGGCCGCGGTATTATAATCTACCTCGGCGTCCGCAGCAGGCTCATTATTGGCCAGATAAGCCTCATAAAGGCTGATCTGCTCCGCGAGAGTCATATCGTCGCCCTGATTCTTGCCATAGCTATCGGAGTTCCATACGGCAAAAGAGCCGACCAAGCCGACAGCGAGTATGATCACCACGATCAGCAGCACCTTGCGATGTTTTTTCGTCGCGCGACGAATTTTTTGCATGAACACAGAATACTCCTCCTTGCAACTGTTAGGCGGCTCGCGAAATTCGCACCGCCCTTAAAATTTATTTAGACCAGGCAATCCTTGCAGATGCCGTAGCACTCAAAACGATAATCTTTCACCAGGCCGGGGGCAGCGTCCAGCA
>JAAYYR010000084.1 GCA_012515255.1 Clostridia bacterium
TATTGGCGTAATAACCGTATAATACGTCCTTGGTCCTGCGTCTCCAGGCAATATTCGACATCTTTCACCCTCCTTCAAATGCTCCTCCGCAATAAGGACAGCCGTTGATCCGCTCATAAGCCGGCATTCCGAAGCATTCGCCCCGGTATTCGAGATGGCTGCGCGGCTCCAGGAAAGCAGCGCCGCAAGATTGGCAGAGATAAGTCATGGCCAAATTATAGAACATATGTTCTATAAAAGCAAGGGGAAAAAGGCTATTTTTTGTCAAAACTGCCAGTTTTGGCGAGAATCGGCGAAACAAGCAGTAAGGCGCGGCATAGACCGGCAAACAGCGCTAAAACCACGCTGCCGGAGCGAAGCCGCCCGGCATCATGAGGATATTAGGGCAGGCCGGCGGGCAATACCGGCGAAGCGCCGAAAATTGCGCTGCCGGACCGAAACCGGCCGGCAGCTATTATCCCGGCCAATGCAGTCGCTGAGAATATTGCGGTTTGCGCGCAAAGAGCAAAAGCGCCCCGACGGGCGGGGCGCTTCTTTATATGGCTTTATGCGCCGGCTTTGACCGGCTTTGGCGCCGCTTAAGACAGCTCGTGGATGAATAAGCCGGAGAGCAGCTTTGGCTCAAACCAGGTGGATTTAGTCGGCATTACCTGCCCCGCGTCTGCGATGGCGATCAAATCATCAATAGAGGTGGGGTGCATGGCAAAGGCCGCGCCGCCCTCTCCGGCGCGCCGCTCCAGCTCGATCAGGCCGCGGCTGCCGCCAAGGAAACCAATGCGCCCATCAATGCGCGGATTGGCGATGCCGAGGATGGGGAAAAGCAGATTATCCTGCAATATGGACACATCAAGCCGCGCCACCGGGTCGGCTTCGTCATAAGTGCCGGGCCGGGCGGTAAGCAGATACCATTTCCCCCGTAGGTACATGCCGATACTATGCTTATGCGCGGGTTCGCATGGCCCGGGGCCTTCATGGAGCCGGACGCTGAATTTTTCCTCGATCCGCGCCAGCAATTGCTCTGCGGTCAGGCCGCCCAGATCCTTGATCACGCGGTTATAAGGCATAATATACAATTGTTCGTCGGGGAAAAATACGCTGAGGAAAAAATTGAATTCCTCCGCTCCGGTGCAGCTCTGTTGCTGTGCGCGGCGCATTTCTGCCACCCGCGCCGCCGAAGCCGAGCGATGATGTCCGTCCGCGATATACAGCCGCTCCGTGCGGGCGAATTCCTCCTGCAGGATGCTGATCGGCTCTTCCTCATCGATCAGCCATACTGTCTGCTGCACGCCGCCGGAATTGAAATCATACAGCGGCGGCTTATGCATGGCCTGCGCCACGATCTCATTGATGCGCGGCCGGGCGCGGTAAGCCAGGAAAATAGGGCCGGTATTGGCATTGCAGGCGTCGATATGACGCACGCGGTCATCTTCCTTATCAGCCCGCGTCAGCTCATGAATGCGGATGGTTTTATTCAAATATTCATCCACAGCCGCACAGCCGACCACGCCGGTTTGGCTGCGTCCCTCGCGGGTCTGGCGGTACACATAAAGGCAGGGCTTATGCTCGCGCAGCAAAACGCCCTCGTTCAGCATCTCCCGCAAACGGGTCGCCGCCATATGATAGACGATATCGCTATAAGGATCGACATCCGGCGCAAAATTAATTTCCGCTTTATCCACATGGAGAAAAGAATAGGGGTTGCCCTCCGCCATCAGCCGCGCCTCGGCGGCGTTCATCACATCATAGGGCAGGGCGGCCACTTTGTCGGCCAATGAAGCCTCGGGCCGCACCGCCCGGAAAGGTTTAATAATGACCATTAAATTGTTATAGCTCCTTTTTTATTTTTCTTTGCTCAAGCGATTGGCTATTGATGAATCCGGGTTTTTAGAAGAGGAGTGAGCGCGGCATAAACAGGCCGCTTATATGCTTATGGCGGCAAAAAGCGACGGGCCGCTCATATGACGGCCCGTCGGCAGGGGGCGGGGTTTATTGGCCGGCGAAGAAATCATCGATGATTTCGACGATCTCAGCGCCTATGCGTAGCTGCGCCTCTTTGGTTGAGCCACCGATATGCGGCGTCAGCGAGACGCATTTATGGCAAAGAAGATGCTCATCGCAATTAGGCTCCTGCGGGAAAACATCAAAGGCCGCTCCGGCCAGGCGGTTGTCGTTTAAGGCGGCGCATAAGGCGGGCAGATCGACGAGATTGCCGCGCGCCGTATTGATGATATAGGCGGTGGGCTTCATCAAACACAGCTCCTGAGCGCCGATCAGCGGCTGCTTATCCGGCGTGCAGGGTACATGCAGCGACAGAAAATCAGCCTGGCGCAAAACATCCTCAAGCGGCAGATATGCATACGGCACGCAATCAAGCCGGCCCAGAATATCGAAATAGACGATATTCATGCCTAAAGCCTGGGCGCGGGAGGCCAGCTCCTGGGCGATGCGGCCCATGCCGACCAGGCCGAGGGTTTTGCCGTAGATCTCCGTACCCTCATAGCTGTTTTTATTCCATTCGCCCTGGCGCATGGTAATATTGCTGATGCCGATGAAGCGGCACATGGAAAACATATGGGCCAGCACCAGCTCAGCCACTGAGACGGAGGAGGCGCGGGGCGTATTCGTGACATGGATGCCTTTTTCTTCAGCATATTCGGCGTCGATATTATCGATGCCTACGCCGCCGCGGATAATCAGCTTGAGGCGGCCGCTCTCGGCCGCCGCGTCAATCAGCGGCCGGCGCACTTTGGTCGCGGAGCGCACGGTCAGCACATCATAATTGCCGATCTGCTCGGCGAGCCGCTCCGGATCATAATGCTGGGTGCAGACCTCATAGCCCTTTTCCTGCAAAGCTTTGACAGCGTCGGCCTGCATCCCGTCATTGGCGAGAATTTTGATCATGGTTAAACTCCTTTGGATCGCCGGGCGCTTCCTTGTCCGATAAAGGCTGGACAGTGGCGCCGGCGGGGATTTTTTCGATAAGGCCGCGCTGTTTGGCCGCGGCAATTTCAGCAGGCCGCGACACAGGTTTCCCGGGCGGCCCGCAGTAAGCGATCAGGCTTTTACAGCCCTAAAATATCCGTGATCGCTGCGGTAACTTCCTTGACCTCGTCCAGGCGGCAATCAGCCATATGGGCGATGCGGAAGGTTTTTTCTTTAAGCTCGCCATAGCCATTGCTGATAGCAAGGCCCCTTTTGCCCAGCTCGGTGTTGAGTTCGGCGATGCTGGCGCCGCGGGTATTGGTCACCGTGGTCAGGGTCTGGGAGAGATAGCGTTCATCAGGGAAGACGGCAAAATAGCGGCGCGCCCACTCCCGGGTAAATTCGGCCATCTCAAGATGGCGGGCATAGCGGTTGGCCAGTCCCTCAGCCAGTATTTGCTCCAATTGATAGTCGAGAGCAAAATAATGCGAGATGCTGGGGGTAGAGGGGTATTGGTATTTATCCCTGGCTTTCTCATACAGGGAAACCAGGTCGAAATAAAGTCCGCGATTCTTTACGGTCCGGGCCCGCTGATACACCTTTTCCGAAACAGAGGCGATGGATAAGCCGGGCGGCAGGCCGAGGCATTTCTGGCTGGAAGTGATACAAATATCTATACCCAGCTCATCCACTGGGATATATACGCCGCCCATGGAACTGACCGTATCGGCGCAAAAGACGATATCAGGATATTTTTTGATCACGGCGGCGATTTCGGCGATAGGGTTCATCACGCCGGTGCTCGTCTCATTATGGGTGATCGTGACCAGGTCATAGTCCCCGGTAGACAGAGCCGCGTCAACGTCGGCAGCTTGTGTGGCTTGGCCGAGGGGAACGCGGAAAATATCAGCCTCCTTCCCATTGGCTACAGCCATCTTATGCCAGCGCTCGCCAAAGCTGCCGACGGAAAAGACGGCTGCTTTCTTAGCGGTGCAGCAACGGATGGCAGACTCCATGAGGCCGGAGCCGGACGAGGTGGAAAGCACAATAACATTCTTGGTATGGAATACCTGTTGCAGCTTTTCACTAATCCGTTTTTGCAGCTCGGCACAGGCCTTGCTGCGGTGGCCGATCATGGGGCTGGCCATTTTTGCGAGAACTTGCGGCATTGTTTCTACCGGACCGGGGATAAACAGCTTGACATGCATGAGATCGCCCTCCAAATGAGATAAAATACTCTCCTTGCGCATATGCGCATTGTTTACTCTTATGAAAGGAGCGCGTAAATTGCCGACCAGGCTATCCTGGATGCAGCCGTACTTGCCTTCATAATATACCACATATAATATCATTATTATCTATAAATTTTCAACCCTATGCGCCAGTTTTTTTGCGCCGGGCCGCCAGACGCCGCACTTTGGGTGGCATTGCTGCCTGCCCGGCCTTAAATCCGCCCCTTCATTTTCCGCGTTTTTGCCGCAAATACGGGCAAAAAGCGGTAAAGCGATTGACAAAAAGCGCGCCAACGCGTACAATTAAAGTATAATTTTGTCTAAACAAATAGGTATTAAGCTGGCCTGTTTTAAGATAATCTTCGTCGGCCCGCTTTTTGGGGCCGGCAATAGCGAGCTTGGGAGAAAGCCCCTTAGGGTAAATATGGTAAAAAAACTGCTAAAAATATGCATAATCATGGCGGCGCTTCTGATCGCGGCGGCTCCGCCGGCTTTGGCGCAGACCAAGGATGAAAGCCGCTATTTGATGCTGGTCAATAATCAGCATCAGCTGGCCGCGGACGATGCGCCGCAGGATCTGGTGGCGCTCGCCGATTATCTGCCCGCCGGCAAAAGCGTGTATATGACCAGAGACGCAGCCCAGGCGGCGGGCCGGATGTACGCGGCCATGAAAGAGGCGGGCTTTGGCGATCTGTACGGCCAGAGCGGCTATCGCGATTATGCCTTGCAGCAATTGCTTAATCAGCGCAAATATAATTATTACCGCGCCCAGGGGCTTGGCGAAGCGGCGGCGCAGCAACAGGCCAATACCGTGGTGGCCTTGCCCGGATGCAGCGAGCATCAAAGCGGCATGGCCATAGATTTTACCACCCGGGTCAATGGCAATTCGCTGACGAACAGCTTTGGCGAGACGCCGTCCGGGCGCTGGCTGGCGGCGAATTCCTGGCGTTACGGCTTCATCCTCCGCTATGACTTAGGCAAGGAGGAGATCACCGGCTATATCTATGAGCCCTGGCATTTCCGTTATGTGGGCGAACCGCATGCGGAATACATGTATGAAAACAGTTTATGTCTTGAGGAATATTATGATCTGCTGCAGCAGCAGCGGTTATTGCTGCTGCGCGGCGACAACGGCGTTACCTATACGGTATATTTCAGTCCCGACGACGATGCGGATACACCCGGCGGCCAGGCGACGGCCATCAGCCGCGCCTTTGCCGACACAACGACCGGGATGGTCTTTACCTCTCGGATGCCGAAGCCGGACTATTTGGATATCGTGGCCGGCTGGGCGGGTGATTATCATGCCGTCCGCGTCCCGGCGCAGTTGGCCGGGCTGCCCGACTGCGCGCGCCCGGGCGATACAGGAAGCGAAGCCGCAGGCTGCGGCATGGGCGACGGCGGGCAGATGACAGCCTATCTGGAGCAGGCGCTGATGAGCGCTGAGAGCTATTGCCTCAGCGGCCCGGACAACCTGTTCTTTTTCCGGCCCCTGCTTGCCGCCGGCATGGAGCGGCCGCCGCATTCGCGGCAGTCGTCTGAGTCCCTGCCGGACGCTGAGGCCGGCGGTTAGCAAAGCGGCCCGCGCCTTGGATCCAGCCCGCAGCGAGGCTGCGGCCCAGCGGCAAGAAAGCCTTGCGGCGCTGCTTGGGCGGCAGCAGGACTGCCATAGACAAAACAGCGACCGGCTCTAAGAAGGGCTGTTTGGGCCCTGGTTTTTTGCCGGGGACAAGCTTTACAAAGCAAGCCGCTTTTGCTATAATAAGCGGGTATTTCAGTTGCGATTTCTAGTAAAAA
>JAAYYR010000085.1 GCA_012515255.1 Clostridia bacterium
TGCAGCATGAATACGGCGGCCCGCCGCCGCGAGGCGGTGCTGATGAATCTGGTATTGAATAATCATCCCTGCTTTACCGGGACGATGCTGCTGTATAATACCGACCGCTATCAGATGCCGATAGAGGGCGGCGATATACTTGTGCTGTCGAAAAAAGTGGTTGCGATCGGCTGCTCCCAGCGCACGAGCACCCATGCCGTGGAATATTTGGCGCGGCAAATCCTTAATATGCATTTGGGCTTTGAGCGGGTGATGGCGGTGCATTTGCCGCCGGAGCGCGCTTTTATGCATCTGGACACGGTAATGACTATGGTTGATCCAGAAACATTCGTCATCTATCCGCGGGTGATCGATGCCTGCGCCGTCGTGGAGATCAAACGCCATCCGACGCAAACAGACTGCCTTGCCTATCGCCAGCATGACAGCTTGCGCTCGGCTTTTTCCAGCGCCCTTGGCATCGGCGATGTGCGCATGATTTTAAGCGGCGGCGGCGATAGCCGCACCGCGGCCCGCGAGCAGTGGAATGACGCCACCAATACCTTATGCGTGGCGCCGGGCAAGGTGGTTGTGTATAACCGCAATGTGGCCACAAACCGCAAACTGCGCGAAAGCGGCATTGAGACGATTGAAATCGAAGGCAGCGAGCTGGTACGGGGCCGCGGCGGCCCGCGCTGCATGAGCATGCCTTTGCTCAGGGCGGAGCGGCAGCGCAGCTCTGAATCCATGCAATGGCGGCATCGCGACCCTGAGGCGCCGCCTCATCCCGCGCCCGCGCAAGAACAGCAGCAAGACCCCAAGTCGGCGCAGGAGCGGCAGCGCGGCGCTAAATAGCGCAGCCGTCCGCGCCGGCCCATGACAAAAAAACAGGATAAATCTATGGATAAACGCGAGCTGAGAAAAATAATCCGCTCCCGCCTCGCCGAATTGTCGCCCGCCTTTTGCGCTGCCGAGGATACGGCGGTTGTGGCGCGTATTTTGCAAAACCCGCTCTGGCATAATGCCCGGAGCGTCTTTTGTTACTTGCCTTATCGCCGCGAGATCAATACCTTTCCGCTGCTTGAGGCGGCGCTCAAAGAGCATAAGCTTTTGGCGCTGCCCCGCATCATCGGCCAGGGGGTAATGGAGGCGCGCCTGGTGGAGAATCTTGAGGATTTACTGCCCGGCTGCTTCGGCATTCCGGAGCCGGGGCCGGATAATCCCGAGCTGCCGCCCAGACAGATTGATCTTGTGATTGTGCCGGGGCTGGCCTATGAACGCCGCAGCCTGCTGCGTCTGGGTCAGGGCCAGGGCTTTTATGACCGCTACCTCGCGCATACCGGCGCTTTCCGCCTTGCTCCGGCGCGCGCCTGCCAGGTCGTCACGGAACTGGTTGCCGATTGCCATGATTTGCCCATGGATTTGCTCGTTACGGCTGATGAGGAACTGCGGCGGGCATAGCGGCGCTGCTTTTGGGGGCGAATAATCCGCCCGGCGATAGGTATCGGCGCAATCGCAGCGAATATGTACCGATAGGCTGTTTTTATGCGCGGGGACTGGGCCGGACGCCAAAAATTGGCGCGCCCGGGCCTGCGGCACAGAGCTAAAGGAGGTTGATTTATGGGTATCATCAAGGCGGCTTTAGGCGCCGCGGGCGGCGCTTTGGCGGATAGCTGGCTGGAGGCGATCGAGCCGGACGCCATGGGCGATACGACGGTGATGAGCCGGGGCGTCAGGGTGCGGCGCGACGATAAGCGCAGCTCCAATACCAAAGCGAGCGACAATATCATCAGCAATGGCTCGCTGATCCATGTCTATCCCAATCAGTTCATGCTGCTGGTGGAAGGCGGCAAAGTGGTCGATTATACCGCGGAGCCGGGCTATTATACCGTAGAGAATTCCGCGATGCCTTCCCTGTTTAACGGCCAGTTTATGGATAGCCTGCGCGAGACTTGGCAGCGCTTTAAATTCGGCGGTACGCCCGGCCTTGCCCAAAAGGTTTATTACATCAATCTGCAGGAGATCAAGGGCATCAAATTCGGCACGCCTACTCCGGTGCAGTATTTTGATAATTTCTATAATGCGGAGCTGTTTTTGCGGGCGCATGGCAATTATTCGCTTAAGATTATCGACCCGATGCTGTTCTTTTTCGAGGCCATCCCGCGCGACGCGGATAAGGTCGATATTGAGGACATCAATGCCCAGTATTTGGCGGAATTCCTCTCCGCGCTGCAAACAGCCATCAATCAGATGTCCGCGGACGGCATCCGCGTCAGCTTTGCCGCGAGCAAAAGCCAGGAACTGTCGCGCTATATGGCCGATGTTTTGGACGAGGACTGGAAGGCGATGCGCGGTTTTGAGGTGCGCTCAGTGGGTCTGGCCTCTATCTCATATGACGAGGAAAGCCAAAAACTGATCAATATGCGCAACGCAGGCGCGATGCTGGGCGATCCTGCTGTGCGCGAGGGCTATGTCCAAGGCTCGGTGGCGCGCGGCATCGAGGCCGCGGGCAGCAATGAGGGCGGCGTCGGCGCGCTCGGCGCTTTTATGGGCGTCGGCTTAGGCATGAATGCGGGCGGCAATTTTGTCGGCGCGGCCGCGGCTGCCAATCAAGCGCAAGCCGCTACGCAAGCTACCGCAGCCGCTCCCGCTGCTGCGCCCGCATCGGCGCAAGACGCCGAAAGCTGGACCTGCGATTGCGGCAATCTTAACCCCGGTACAAATTTCTGCGGCAATTGCGGCGCCAAGCGGCCGCAGCGTATCGCGCCCAAATTCTGCGGTAATTGCGGACGGCCGCTGCCCGAGGGGGCGCGCTTCTGCCCGGAATGCGGCAAACAGCTTTAGCGCGGCCAGGGCTTGCGCTATTGCCGCGGCGTCAATAAGCGCGGATTTGCCGGCGCAGTCAGGTAAATGCTGTCAAGGCTTTTGCCTTGCCGGCGCAGTCAGATAATGCTGCCAAGGCTTTTGCCTTGCCGGAGCAGTTAGGTAAATGCTGTCAAGGCTTTTGCCTTGCCGGAGCAGTTAGGTAAATGCTGTCAAGGCTTTTGCCTTGCCGGCGCAGTCAGATAAATGCTGTCAAGGTTTTTGCCTTGCCGGCGCAGTCAGGTAAAACGCCGCAACTTTGCTCAAGAGGTAAGCGTATGTCCCCTGTTACATATAAATGCCCCAATTGCGGCGGCCCGCTGACCTTCGACGCCGCCAAGCAGCTCTTTGACTGCGATTATTGCCGCGGTGAATTCAGCGAGCAATATCTGGTGCAAAAAGAGCAGGCTGCGGCGCGGCAAAAAGCGGACGCAGAACAGGCCGCGCTGACCGAGCAGGCCGAGCAGGCCGAGCAGCAGGAAGTAGTCTACAATTGCCCAAGCTGCGGCGCGGAATTGGTCACGAGCGAAACCACAGCCGCCACATTCTGCTATTATTGTCATAACCCGGTCGTGCTGACCGGCCGCCTGGAAAAGGCGCTGCAGCCCGATCAGGTTTTGCCTTTTGCCGTGCCGCGGGAGCAAGCGGTGGAAAAATTCCTCGCCTGGTGCGGCGGCAAGCGCTTTGTGCCGCGCGATTTCTTCCGCCAGGAGCAAATCGAAAAGATCAGCGGCGTCTATTATCCTTACTGGATGGCGGATTATCAGGGACGGGCGCATTTTGAGGGCGAAGGCGTCAAGGGCGGCCCCATGAGTGTGCGCGGCAATTACCAGGTGACGGAGCGGCAGCATTACCGCGTGGTGCGCGACGCGGAGATCAGCTTCAATAATGTGGCCCGTTCAGCGCTGGCGCAGGCCGACCGCAAGCTGGCCGAGGCTGTGCATCCTTATGATATGACAACGGCGCGCGCTTTTTCCCCGACTTATCTTGCCGGCTTTTTCGCCGAAAAGCGCGATATTGAGTCCGAACAGGTGCGGTGCGGCATTGAGCAGGAGCTGCAGGGCTATGCCCGCGACCTGATGCGCGGCGCATCCGGCTATGAGCGCCTGGAAGGCGAAACCCGGGTGGAATATGAGCAAATTAAATATAAATATTGCCTGCTCCCGGCATGGGTGCTTACCTATAAGGGCGGCGACGGCAAGACATATTATTATGCCATGAACGGACAAAGCGGCAGAGCCTGCGGCATACTGCCCATCGACAAAAGAAAATTGCTTTTAAGCTCGGCGCTGATCGCCGCCGCGGTGACAGCGATTATCGCATTAGGAGGTTGGTTATTGATATGAACA
>JAAYYR010000086.1 GCA_012515255.1 Clostridia bacterium
CAGCCAATGAAATTGACAGATTTAATGAAGGTATTGGGAGGGCGCGCCAGACTATACGGGGCGGGCGATCCTGAAATCAGCGGTTTGGCCTATGATTCGCGGAAGGTGCAGCCGGGTAATATCTTTGTCGCTATACCCGGCGGGCAGTTCGACGGGCATGATTTTGCGCCGCAGGCAGCGGAGAGAGGCGCCGCGGTACTGATCGGCGAGCGGGAGCTATCTGTCGGCGATACGCCGTATATTGTGGTGCCGGACAGCCGCCGCGCCCTGGCGGCGCTTTCCGCCGCTTTCTACAATTATCCTGATCGCCGCCTGCGCCTGATCGGCGTCACCGGCACCAATGGCAAGACGACCACCACCTATATGATCAAATGGCTGCTGGAGTCGGCAGGTCATAAGGTGGGCCTGGTGGGAACGATTCACGATCTTGCGGGGGACAAGGTGCTGCCGGCCACACATACCACGCCGGAATCCCTGGAGCTGTTCCAGCTCTTTGCGCTGATGGAGCAGGAGGGCTGCGATTATGTGGTGATTGAGGCCAGCTCTCATGCCCTGGCCCAAGGCCGGGTTTCCGCTTGCAATTTCGCGGCGGCGGTTTTTACGAATCTCACGCAGGATCATCTTGATTACCATGGCGACATCGAAAGCTATGGCCAGGCCAAGGCAATTCTTTTCCGCCAGCTTGATCCGGCGGCAGGGAGCAATCGCTACGGCGTGATCAATGGCGAGGACAGCCATGCTTTTATCTTTGCCGAAGCCTGTCAGGCGCCGGTTTGGACCTATGGCAGCCGCGAGCAGGGAGCTGATTTGCGCTTGTTGCAATATAACTCCAGTAAAAGCGGCATGGATTTTACCCTGGCCTATGAGGATACACTATATAAAATGCATACGCCGCTCATCGGCAAATTTAATATTTATAATAGCATGGCAGCCATTGCTGTGGCCCTGGCCGAAGGCCTGCCGATGGAGCAAATTATCGCGGCGCTGGATCAGGCGCCGCAAGTGGCAGGGCGCTTTGAGGTTGTTGACGAGGGGCAGGATTTTATGGTGATAGTTGACTATGCTCATACGCCGGACGGGCTGAAGAACCTGCTCAACGCGGCGGAAAAGCTTGACCCGCGGCGCTTGTTAACCGTATTTGGCTGCGGCGGCAACCGCGATACCGGCAAAAGGCCGATCATGGGCCGCATCGCCGGGGCAATCAGCGATGTGGCGATCATCACTTCCGATAATCCGCGCCTTGAAGACCCGATGGCCATCATCAGCGATATCGAGACGGGCATTCGCGGCGTATGCAATAATTACCTGGTGGAGCCTGATCGCGCCAAAGCGATCGAGCTGGCGATCAATATGGCGGAGCCAGGGGATATGGTGGTCTTGGCCGGCAAAGGCCATGAGGATTACCAGATTGTGGGCGAGCACAAAAGCCATTTTGACGACCGGGAAATAGCCCGGGAGATCATTCGCCGCCGCCAGAACAAATAGCGGTGCTGATAAGAGGTGTGGCATGTTCAATGTAGCTCTTTTTGTGGCGGCTTTGCTGCTGACCGTTTTGATCGGCCAACTGCTGCTGCCCAAATTGATCGATCTGAAAGTGAGTCAATCTATCCGCAGCGATGGGCCGCAGAGGCACTTGGCCAAATCCGGCACGCCGACAATGGGCGGGCTGCTGTTTATTGCCGCTTCCATTTTATGCAGCATCTTTCTTATCGACGAGCAGCCGTTGCTATGGGTATGGCTTTTCTCTTATCTCAGCTTTGGCCTGATCGGTTTTTTGGACGACTTTGCCAAGCTGCGCCATCAGGAGAACAAAGGCCTGTCCGGCAAGCAGAAATTATTCGCCCAGTTTGTGGCGGTGGCAATCCTGCTGCTGCTTAATCAGCTTCTGCTTGACCGCGGCACCTCTTTTGGCGTTTTCGGTACGGTTTGGGACGCCGGCTGGCTGTATTATCCGCTGACCGCGATCTTCATCGTCGGCATGGTCAACGCGGTCAATCTCACAGACGGCCTGGACGGATTGGCGGCGGGCGTCAGTTTTTTCTGCTTTGCCGGTTTTGTACTGGCCGGCATTCCCCTGGCGCATATTTTCCCCGCCTATGCGCGCATGCCGCAGATCGCCATGATCATGTGTGGTTGCTGCCTGGGCTTTCTTTTCTATAACCGCTATCCGGCGCGCCTTTTTATGGGCGATACCGGCTCTATGGCTCTCGGCGGCGCTATCGTGGGGCTGGCGGTCACCTGCCGCCTGGAACTGTTGCTGCTGGGCCTGGGGCTGGTCTATCTTATTGAAGCCGCCTCTGTGATGCTGCAGGTGGCCTGGTTCAAGCTCACCCAAAAGCGCTTGTTCCTCATGTCGCCCATTCATCATCATTTTGAGCTGCAGGGCTGGCGGGAAACAAGGGTTACCTCGGTGTTCTATCTGGCGGCAGCATTATGCACGCTGATCAGCGTGGGCTTATTCCGTTTTCTTTACCAATAGGGGGGATCACAATGGAGTTGAGGGACAAACGGGTTTTGGTGGTAGGCGCTGGTATGAGCGGTATGGCGGCCTGCCGCCACCTGCAAAAAAAAGGCGCTAAGGTATTGCTGGCCGATAATAAAAGCCGCAAAGATTTGCTTAAAAACAAGGCGGTCGCAGCCTTTGTGCGTAAAGGCGGCGAATTGCTGAGCGATAATATGATGCCGGATCAGATCACCTGGGAGCTGGCTGTGGCCAGCCCCGGCGTACCGCTGCATCTGCCGCTGCTTAATATGACCCGGGCGGAAAATATCCCCATCATCGGTGAGATTGAGCTGGCCTATCAGGAGGCGCGCGCCCCTTTTATCGGCGTCACCGGCACCAATGGCAAAACAACTACCACGGCCCTGATCGGCCATATTCTCAAAAAATGCGGTGTCGACGCGCTGGTGGGCGGTAATATCGGACAAGCCCTCGTCGATATTGTCGGCGATTTCCGCGGTGACTATATTGTGGCCGAGCTGTCCAGCTTCCAGCTGGAGAGCTGTATTGATTTCCGGCCCCGCGTGGCTGTTTATCTTAATCTGACTCCCGATCATCTTGACCGCCACGGCAGCATGGAATCATATGGGGCCGCCAAGGAGCGGATCTTTGTCAATCAGGAGGCGGATGATATCGCGGTGCTCAATGCTGATGATCCGCTGGTCGCGGCTGTGGCCGGCCGGATCAAACCCCGGCGGCTATGGTTCAGCCTGCATCATCGGCCGGAAACCGGCATATACTTGGAGCAGGATAGACTGATTTACATGGCGACGGGTGAGGAGCAATACTCCTTTGCCGCCGCGGACATCTTTATCCAGGGCCGGCATAATCTGCAAAATGCCATGGCCGCCTTTTTGGTCGCGGCGGCAATTGGCCTTAAGCCTGAAAAAATCGCCAAAGCCATTAT
The DNA here is from genome assembly GCA_012515255.1 of Clostridia bacterium. GTDB lineage: Bacteria > Bacillota > Dehalobacteriia > UBA4068 > UBA4068 > HGM13862. The sequence continues at coordinate 3,408 of JAAYYR010000086.1, forward strand.
TTCCTTCCGCGGCGTGGAGCATCGCCTGGAATATGTGAAGGAGGAGGGCGGCGTCATTTATGTCAATGACTCCAAAGGCACGAACCCGGCCAGTACCTTCCAGGCGATCATGGCCTATGAGCAACCGATGATTTTATTGCTGGGCGGCCGCAATAAAGGCAGCGATTTTACCGAATTGATGCTTCTCGCGCAGCAGCGCGTAAAAACGGCGATCATTTACGGCGAGGCGGCCGGCGAATTAAAAAAAGCGGCGGACAGCATTGGCTATCAAAGCTATATCGTCGCGGGCGGTTTTGAGGACGCGGTGGCGCAGGCGCGCGCCCTAGCGCAGCCCGGCGATGTGGTGATGCTTTCTCCGGCCTGCGCTTCTTGGGATAGCTTTAATGATTTTGAGCAGCGCGGCAAAAAATTTAAGGCATTGATCAGTCAGACGGGTGGCGTAAATGGCGGTTAATCGGCGGCAGATAGCAAGAAAACATTTTCAGCCTGATTGGTGGCTGTTGGCCAGCGTATTGCTGCTGACCGCTATCGGCGTGATTATGGTGTTTTCAGCCAGCCAGTATTTTGCGGCCTATGAGCCGTATAATGACGCTTATAAATTTCTCAAGGATCAGTTGAAAAATGTAGCTGTCGGCCTGGCCCTGTTGCTCATCGCCTTCAAGGTCAAGATCAACGCTTATAAGAAACTCAGCTATCCGGCATTCCTCATCCTTATCGGATTGCTGGGTTTTATGCTCATTTATGAGGGCGTGGAGGAGATCGGCGGCGCCGAGCGCTGGCTGATTATCGGCGGGTTCCGCTTTCAGCCCTCGGAGCTGGCAAAGATCATTCTACCGATGGCGCTCGCCCGCTGGATGACAGCCCATCAGGAGGAAATCGGCAGCTTTAAGACGGGCTTTCTCCCGGTATGCGGCGCGATTGCCCTTACGGCCGGGCTGATCCTGGCCCAAAAATCGCTGTCCGTCGCTGTGGTGGTGGGCGCTACCGGCTTTGTGATGATGTTTTGCGGCGGCATCCGCCCCAAGTATCTGCTTAGCACCATGGGCTTGGGCATAGTGGGGGTGGTTGGCGCGATTGCGCTTGAGGGCTACCGCATGGAGCGCATTTACGCCTGGTTTGATCCCTGGGCTTATTCCGGCGACGAAGGCTGGCAGACCTGCCAGTCGCTGATGGCGCTCGGCTCCGGTGGCCTGACAGGGGTCGGCCTGGGGCAGGGCGGCTCCAAATGGTTTTATTTGCCGGCGCGCCATACAGACTACATCTTTTCCATCATCGGCGAGGAATTAGGGTTTCTCGGCGCGACCTTTGTGGTATTACTGATCGCTTTTATCGTCTGGCGCGGCCTGATGATTGCCGTTAAAGCGCCGGATATGTATACATCGCTGCTTGCCCTGGGCTTGATCGGCTTCATCGGCATTCAGGCTTTGGTCAATTTGGGCGTGGTCACGGGCCTTTTGCCGGTTACAGGCGTGACGCTGCCTTTCGTCAGCTACGGCGGCACATCCATGGTGGTCAGCCTGTGTATGGTGGGCATTTTGCTCAATATATCCTGCTATACGGAAAAGTAGCCATGCTTGGCGGCGCTTCAAGCGGACAGGCGGCTACTTGCAATTGCACATAATTGTTATATAATATACATACTGTATTTGGGAGGGACTGCGGATGCGGCTGATCATCTCCGGCGGCGGAACCGGCGGGCATATCTATCCTGCCCTGGCGATAGCAGAGGAATTGCAGGGTAGGGGCGCGCAGGTTTTATACATGGGCGGACACGCTTCAACCGAGGAAAAACTGTCCGCAGCCTACGGTTTTGATTTTCAGTCCGTACGTACCGCCGCTTTGCATCGCCGTTTCCCGCGCATCGTCGCCGACCTTTATGAAAATTACCGCGGTTTGCGCCAAGCGGAAAAAATTATCCGCGACTTTGCCCCGCGCCTTGTCATCGGCACGGGCGGCTTTGTCACGGCTCCGGTGCTGATGGCCGCGCAAAGGCTGCGTATCCCCACGCTGCTTCATGAGCAGAACGCTTACCCCGGGCTGGCCAATCGCCGTCTTTCCCGCAAAGCCCAGGCCGTCTGCCTTA
>JAAYYR010000087.1 GCA_012515255.1 Clostridia bacterium
AAGAATCCTTTGATCACCGCCTCTGGTACCTGCGGTTATGGCCGCGAATTATCCGAGCTTTTTGACCTTTCCTTGCTGGGCGGCATTGCGGTCAAGGGCACGACGCTGAAGCCCTGCATCGGCAATAAACCGCCGCGCATTGCGGAAACGGCGAGCGGCATGCTCAATAGCATTGGCCTGCAAAATCCGGGCGTTGATGCGGTGATTGCCAATGAATTACCTTTTTTGCACAGCTTTGATACCGCGGTAATCGTCAATATCGCCGGACATGCACTGCATGAATATGGCGAGCTGGCGGATAAGCTGGACGCTGTTCCCGGCGTCGCCGCTCTGGAAGTCAATATCAGTTGCCCCAATGTCGCCGAGGGCGGTATGGCCTTCGGGGTTGAGCCCAAAATGGCTGAGCAGGTTATTTCGCTGGTGCGAAGCAAAACGAAACTGCCGGTGATCGCAAAGCTTACGCCTAATGTGCGGAATATCGCGGAAATCGCCCGCGCTTGCGAGGCGGCGGGCGCGGATGGAATCGCCCTGATCAATACCCTGCTGGGCATGGCCATTGATGTGGAAACAAGGCGGCCGCTATTAACCAGCCGCTGCGGCGGCTTAAGCGGGCCCGCCATCAAGCCGGTGGCTTTACAGATGGTATGGCAAGCAGCGCGCGCCGTCCCTATCCCTATTATTGGCATGGGCGGCATTATGAACGCGATCGACGCCGTGGAATTTTTGTTGGCCGGAGCCAGCGCCTTCCAGATTGGCACCGCGTTGTTTTATAATCCTTTATGCCCGCTGCGCATAATTGAAGAACTTATAGAGTGGTGCGATAGGCACGGTGTTAAACAGATCGGTGAATTGGTGGGCGCGCTTAAGCAATAAATATCATTGACAAATCTTATTTGGAGTGATCAATTAGATGGAATTTTCCCAAATGGCCCCGCAAGAGCTACAAGCGCTGTATGAGGTATTAACCAAGAAGTATCAACAATTCAAAGCCCAGGGTTTGCGCTTGAATATGAGCCGCGGCAAGCCCTCCGGCGAGCAATTGGATCTATGCCGCTGCGTCAATCAAACGCTTACCGATTTCATTTGCGAAAACGGCGAGGATGTGCGCAATTACAGCAGCCTAGCCGGAATACCGGAAGCAAGAAGGCTTTTTAGCGAGATATTTGGCGTAGCGGAAACACAAGTCCTGGCCGCCGGCAGCTCCAGTCTTAATTTGATGTATGATACTGTTTGCCGCGCTTTTGTCCATGGTGTGCTGCCGGGAAGCGGCCCTTGGCATCAGCAGGGCAAAATTAAATTTCTTTGCCCTGTTCCCGGCTATGACCGCCATTTTGCCATTACCGAGAGCTTCGGCATTGAGATGATCACAGTACCGATGCTGGATGACGGGCCTGATATGGAGCGAGTGGAAGAACTGGCCGCCAAAGACGATTTGATCAAAGGCATATGGTGCGTGCCAATCTATAGCAATCCAGACGGCATTACTTATAGCGATCAGGTGGTACGCCGCATAGCCGCTATGCCTGCCGCGGCCCAGGATTTTCGCGTTTTCTGGGACATGGCCTATTGCGTGCATCATCTGGATAGGCATGATCGCGACTATTTACTCAATATTTACGATGAATGCGTTAAATGCGGCCATCAAGACCGGCCGTATCTGTTCGCTTCCACCTCCAAAGTCACCATGGCCGGCTCGGGAATCAGCGCGATGGCCATGAGTCCCGCCAATTTTGCCTGGACGCTGGAACAGCTTTCCGTGCAGACGATTTGCCATGATAATGTCAACCAGCTACGCCACTTGCGCTTATTGCCTAACCTTGCCGCGGTGGAAGACATAATGGACAAGCACGCCGTCTTGTTGCGGCCTAAATTTCAGGTGGTATTGGATGCCCTGGAAAACGAAATCAGCCCCTATGGCATCGGCCATTGGCATAAGCCCAAAGGCGGCTATTTTATCTCCGTGTTCACGGAAAACGGTTGCGCCAAACGCGTAGTCTCTTTATGCCACGAAGCGGGTGTGGAATTAACTCCGGCCGGCGCCACCTATCCCTATGGCAACGACCCGGCGGACAGCAATATCCGCCTGGCGCCCACTTATGCCTCATTGGCTGATTTAGCCGCAGCCATGGAGTTATTTTGTCTGGCTATCAAGCTGGCCGCCATCGAGAAAATCCTTGGCTTAGAAACCAGCCCGGACGTCTTATAAGCCCGGCGGGGCTTTGATTTGGGGATAAGCCGCCTGCTTGGCTAAATCAAGAAGCTGGGCAAGCGGAACTTGACTGCGATGCAGATAAATTCATCCCAAACGCAGACTTTGCCGGCGCATTGTACAAGCATTTGCCTCACAGATGCCAAACAAAAATGGACGCTCCCGATAATTGGAGCGTCCATTTTGGGCTTTTTATAAGAAAGCAGAGCTGTTATTGCGGCTCAAGACAACAACTGCAGGCAGTATATCCTGCTGCCGTCGCGGCCGCTGCGTCAATGAACCAAATCTGATCATCAGCATTGATCTTAGCGGCGTCCGGACAATCAGGCACATGAAATTCGCTGCCGGTGAGGCTGGCCACATAAGCGCCTTCCCCGGCGCCTCCCTGCCATAGTCCGGCGTTCGCTTCCCTGGCCTCTTGTTGCAGCGCCACAAAATCCTCAACATATTTGACATTGGGAGGGAATGTCGCTACTGCGGCATAGCCCGAAGAAAGCAATGTTTTATTGAACATGACGCCATCGAGATATACATAGGCGAGCAGCCTGCCGTAGCGGTCGCGCTCCTCTGCGTCAAATTCCAGTGTTACCCATTGCCCTTCCAGTTTCTCTTTGGCAAAAGCCGAAGCCAGCTTGCCATATTCCGTATTGCGCGCTTTATCCGGATGCACCGACTCCGGCGTATCCACGCCAATCAGGCGCACCTTTTCCTCGCTATCATGATAATCAATGACGATAGTATCGCCATCGACTACACGGATCACCTCAAAGAGCGTCCCCTGCTCAGCCATAACCGGGGCGGCGGGCGAATCATTTGTCTGACGCTCGGGGTCAAGCAGGTCGGGCGCGACGAGCCAGGCAATAACCAGCAGTGCCAAAATAGCAAAGTAAGGTGTTTTTCTTTTTCTCATACAGCCCCCTTTTTACAGTTGGATAAATATTTTTTGGCTATGTATATTGGCTTCCATAGCGTGATCTACATCTATCTATTGGCTTTCCGGTCAAATTTCTGTTGGCTAGCCATCTTCTTCCCTGTTCCACTGCTTCGGGCCAAAATCCTCGATATTACGGGCGATCTGCGACAGCCGACGCAAACGATGATTAAGCGCGGAGCGGCCCAGAGCGGAAACTTCGCTTAAATCGGCCAGCGAGTAGTCGGGGTACTCAAGTCTTAATTCCGCCGCCACGCGCAGATTGCGCGGCAGAACCTCTAAGCCGATATTGTCGGCGATATAATTGATATCCTGCACCTGCCGCCAGCCGGCTTTGACGACTTTATTGACGTTTGCGGTATCGCAGTTACGTTGACGATTAGCTTGGTTACGTATTTCCTTGGTGACGCGCAGACTTTCGAATTCCAGCAGCGAGCGATGGCTACCCATAATATTTAACAGCCGGCTTATTTCTTCGGCCCCTTTTAAATAGACAATTTCCCGGTCTTTACGCCGTACAATTTTGGCGTTGAGATCATATTCCGCCATCAGTTCCACCAGCAAATCAGCCTGATCTCTGTCCAAAGAACCAAACTCCAGGTGGTAGGCGTTCTCAGGCTCGGAAAGCGATCCGCAGGCTAAAAAGGCGCCACGTAAGTAGGCCCGGCGGCAGCATGGCGAATCTAAAATATCCCCGCGCAGCCGCTGGGGAAAGCCTAATTGCCATTGGCCATATGCGTCCAGCAGGGAAAGCTCACGCAAAAATACCGCTAATTGCGGTTGCGGCGGCACAGTAAGAGTAAAAACCTGGTTTTTATTGAGCCGCGTGCGGCGGTGAACAGCTATCTCCCGGGTCAGCGAAAAGTCCTTAGCCAGGGTGAACATTTTGCGAATAGACGCCGCATGCTCCGTTTGCATAAAAAGCGAGAGCTGGCGACCCTTTTCAATGCGGATATGCCCCTTCAAAAGAAAAAAGGCGATAAATTCCGCGCTGCGGCAGCAGGCTTTAGAGGTAAGCACCCGATTCAAATCCTCTTTTACCCTGGTGGCAAAGCTCATATTGTTTCCCTTTTCCGCTCGATATCACGATGAGAAATAGAGGTAGTGTAGCCCAAAGCTCTTAGCTTTTTACCGATATGCTCGGCCAGCGCCACGCTGCGATGCCGGCCGCCGGTACAGCCGATGGCGATGGAAATATGCTTTTTCCCCTCCTCCTGGTAATGGGGCAACAAATAGCGCAACATCCGCAAATAGACGCGTAAGAATTCCCGTGTCGTATCATTTTTCATCACATAATCAGCAACCGGCTTTTCCAGACCGCTGAACGGTTTTAATTCTGGGATATAGTGCGGGTTGGGTAAAAATCGTACATCCATGACCAGATCGGCGTCAATGGGGATGCCATATTTATAGCCGAAGCTGGTCACGGCAACAGTCAGGCCGGTCGCTTCGTCAACCAGTAGCTCCTTCAGATGCCGCGCCAGGCTTTGATTGCTGTGTTCCGTGGTATCGATAATGATATCGGCGATGCCGCGCAGCCCTTCCATAAGCTGGCGTTCCTCACTCATGCATTCTAGGGTATTGCGGCCGTCGCGCGCCAGCGGATGCGGCCTGCGGTTTTCTTTATAGCGGGCCAGCAGCACATGATCAGAGGCTTCCATAAAGATGACCTGAAAATCCACACCCTCGCGGCTCAGCTCTTTGAGGGCTTCCTCGATTTGCGGTATCATCTCTACCCCCGCGCGCACATCCGCGACAATAGCCATCTTGGGCAAAGATTCATTGGCAAGCCGCATACCGGCGATGAATTTAGAAAAAAGCGCCGGCGGTAAATTATCCACGCAGAAGTAACCCATATCCTCCAGGGTCATGATAATCTGAGATTTTCCTGCGCCGCTCATGCCGGTAATGATCAGCAGTTTGCCGCCCGCGCCGATAGGCTGTTTTTGTGCTTTTGCCGCCGGGTTTCTCATGATGCCGCCCCCCTTGAGCGCTTATCTGTATGCCTACATTGTCAAATTTCGGTCAATCTTTAGCTTTCCCTGCTTCATCCTGGTGTAAAAACGCAAAAAGCGCCTTTGCCGCCTTTTTATTCATCAAAGGCGCCGCCGCTAATTCCTCCTCGCTGGCCGCGCGTACAGATTTAAGCGAGCCGAAAGTCTTGAGCAGGCTTTTGCGCCGTTGTTCGCCGATACCCGGCGCTTGATCAAGCAAGGACATCGTCTGCCTTTTGTCTCGCAGGCGGCGGTGATAGGCGATGGCGAAACGATGCGCCTCATCGCGCAGGCGTTGCAATAATTGCAGCGCTTGGTTATCATGCGGCAAACGTAACGCTTCAGCGCTTTGCGGCAAATATATCTCCTCGAATTGTTTGGCAAGGGCAATAATCCGTGGTTTTTTGCCCGGGAATTCATTTAGACGCTCAACCACGGAAGATAATTGCCCTTTACCGCCGTCGATCACGATCAGATCCGGAAAATCGCCAAAATCCAGCGGGTGCTTACCCTGCTCTCTCTCATCCAGGCCGCGTTTCCAGCGACGTTCCAGCACCTCCTGGAGCGCCGCGAAATCATTAGATCCATCCAGCGTTTTAATACGAAAATGACGGTAAAGTTTAGGCATAGCAACGCCATTGATAAAAACTATCATGGAGCCGACCATATCGCTGCCCTGAATATGGCTGATATCATAGCACTCGATGCGCCGCGGGCTGGCCGGGAGAGATAATACCCGGCGCAGTTCCTCTAAAGCAAGGCTATTGCGTTCTTCCTGGCGCTCACGGGTATTAAGATAATTGGCAAGAGTCAGCCGGGCATTTTCTTCCACCAGCCGCAGCAGGCGCAGCTTATTACCCCTCTGTGGTACGGCGATGCGTACTTTATGCCCGGCAGTCGCCGCGAATGTCTCCTCCAGAAGTGCCGCGTCTTCCGGCAATTGCGGCACATAAAGCGCCGGAGGAATGCGGTCGCCGCCGCCATAGTACTCCTGCAAAAAACGGCGCAGCAATAAAGGCTCCTCGCCCTGCGCGCCGCCGGTCAGGTTAAAATGCGCCCGGCTGGTTACCGTACCGCGCCGCACAAAAAATATCTGTACGATAGCTTGCTCCGCCGCGGCCGCCACCGCGATCACGTCAAAATCACCTTTACCGCTGCGGCTGTCAATCCCCTGCTGCGCCGCTAAAGCGCCAAGCACCGTCATTGCGTCGCGATGGCGGGCAGCGTCCTCAAAACGCAGCTCGGCTGCTGCCAGCTCCATTTCCCGCTTGCGCTCGCGGATTAGCTCCGGCATTTTACCCTGAAGAAAAAGCGACACCTGGTCAACTATTTTGGCATAATCCTCACGGCTGATCTTGCCTTCGCAAGGCGCTGGGCAGCGGCTGATATGGGCATTGAGGCAAGAGCGGCGTCCCTTGGCCAAATCAGTACCCGAACAGGAGCGCAGAGGGAAAATATCCTGCACCAGCTCGCGCGCTTTGTGAATTGAGCCGACGGAGGGATATGGGCCGAAATACTTGCTGCCGTCGGAGCGCGCCCGCCGCGCTACCAGCAGACGCGGGAAGTCTTCGTCCATGGTCAGCTTGAGATAAGGATAATGTTTATCATCCCGCATCAGGATATTATAATGCGGCTCATGCTCCTTGATCAAATTGGCTTCAAGGATCAACGCCTCGGTCTCGTTTTTTACGACTACGGTTTCTAGATCGGCGATTTTTTCTACCAGGCGTTCTGTTTTGGCGTCATGCTTACCACGAAAATAAGAACGAACCCGATTTTTGAGATTTATCGCCTTGCCCACATAGATAATCTGTCCCGTCTCGTCTTTCATCAAATAGCAGCCGGGGGAATCTGGTAACTGTTTTAATTTTTGGCGGATGCAATCATTCATGGCTTCGCCTTTATTTTTGCAATACTTTTTTCAGATAATGGCCGGTATAGCTTTTTTTACAGGCAGCGACTTGCTCCGGCGTGCCGGTGGTGATTACCCGGCCGCCCTTATCGCCGCCTTCCGGCCCCAGATCGATAAGATAGTCCGCTGTTTTGATCACATGCAAATTGTGTTCGATGACCACCACCGTATCCCCTGCTTCCACCAGCCGCTGCAAGACGATGAGCAAGCGACTGATATCATCGGTATGCAGGCCGGTAGTCGGCTCGTCCAAGATATAAAGACTACGGCCATTGGAGCGGCGCGACAACTCGGTAGCCAGCTTGACCCGCTGCGCTTCGCCGCCGGATAAAGTGGTGGCGCTTTGGCCAAGGCGGATATATCCCAGACCCACTTCCTGCAGGGTTTGCAGCTTGCGCTTGATACGGGGGATTTTGGCGAAATAATCAATTGCCTCGTCGACGGTCATCTGCAATACATCGGCGATATTTTTGTCTTTATAGCGTATATCCAAGGTTTCGCGGTTATAGCGCTTGCCTTGGCAGACCTCGCAAGGCACATAGATATCCGGCAGAAAATGCATCTCAATCTTGATAATGCCATCGCCCTGGCATGATTCGCAGCGGCCGCCCTTGACATTGAAGCTAAAGCGGCCTTTTTTGTAGCCGCGCGCCTTGGCGTCTGGCGTCATGGCAAAAAGATCGCGGATCAGGTCGAATGTACCCGTATAGGTAGCGGGATTGGAGCGCGGCGTGCGGCCAATCGGCGATTGGTCGATCATAATCACCTTCT
>JAAYYR010000088.1 GCA_012515255.1 Clostridia bacterium
ATCTTTGCTAATAATGAAATCGGCACCATTCAGCCGGTCGGCGAGATCGGCGAGCTGTGCCGGGAGAAAAATGTGCTGTTCCATACAGACGCCGTGCAGGCGGCCGGGCATATTCATATCGACGTGCGGGCCATGCACATCGATATGCTGTCCCTCTCGGCGCATAAATTCCACGGCCCCAAAGGCGTCGGCGCTCTTTATGTCCGCTCCGGGGTCCGCATCGCCAGCCTCATTGAGGGCGGCGCGCAGGAGCGGGGCAAAAGAGGCGGCACCGAGAATATCCCCGCTATCATGGGCATGGCGGCGGCCTTTGAGGAAGCCTGCTGCAATATCGATAAAAACGCCGCCTATGTGGGCGCCCTGCGCGACCGGCTGATGCGCGCGCTCGATCAGATCCCCCATTCCACGGTCAACGGCGACCGGATCAAAAGGCTGCCCGGCAATCTCAATATGTGCTTTGAGGGCATTGAGGGCGAGTCCCTGCTTTTGCTGCTGGATCAAAAGGGCATTGCGGCGTCTTCCGGCTCTGCTTGTACTTCCGGCTCGCTCGACCCCAGCCATGTGCTGCTTTCGATCGGCTTGCCGCATGAGGTGGCTCATGGCTCGCTGCGCCTTTCCCTTAGCGAAACGAATACGGCGGCGGAGATCGATTATATCAGTGCGGCAGTAGCCGAGGTGGTCGCCTATTTGCGCTCTATCTCACCTGTCTGGCATGATTTGGAGAAAGGAAGCAAACAATATGTTATACAGTGATCAGGTGATGGATCATTTTCTCCATCCCCGCAATGCCGGAGTCATTGAGGACGCGGACGGCGTGGGCGAGGTGGGTAATGCCAAATGCGGCGATATCATGAAAGTATACCTAAAAGTCAAGGACGGCATTATCGACGATGTCAAATTCAGCACCTTTGGCTGCGGTTCCGCCATTGCCACGAGCAGCATCGCCACGGAAATGATCAAAGGCAAGCCGCTGGAGGAAGCGCTGCGGCTGTCCAATAAAGCCGTCGTCGAAGCTTTGGGCGGATTGCCAGCCTATAAGCTGCATTGCTCAGTGCTGGCGGAGGAAGCCGTCAAGGCCGCGGTCAAGGATTACTATGACCGGCATGGCGTCGCTTATGATCCGCATCTGTTCAGCGGCTGCGCCGATTGCGAGCATTGCGGCTATGGCAGCGGCGGCAATTCCGGCTGCGGGCAATAGCGGATACGATTTTGATACTATAAGATGCAGCCGCCTGCGCTAAATTATCAGGGCGGCTGTTTTTGTATGCGCGGCCGCAAGGGCGAAGGGCGTTTTTTGCCGTAAAGAATATCATGAAAAGCCGCTGATAATTAAGGAAAAAAATTGATTTTTCCCTTGTCCCGGAGTATAATAAGTATGGACAAAAAAGCAAGTTTAAAGCAAATGCTGATACATTGCTAGTCGCGCCCGGCTGTAGCGGCCGGCTATGAAATAATGGAGTGTTACAGATATGGCAAGAGTATTTATCGTCACCGGCGCCTCCGGCCATTTAGGCAATACAATAGTTAAAAAGCTCTGTGAGCAGGGGGAAACAATACGTTGCCTCGTAATGCCGGGCGACCCTTCGCCCGCACTCGCCGGCTTGCCCGTGCAAAGCGTAGCCGGCGATATCTGCGACCTGCCGTCATTGGATCAACTCTTTTCCGGCCTTGACGACCGGGAAATCTATGTGATCCATACCGCCGGCATCGTCAGCATTGCCAGTCATTTTATGCAAAAAGTGTATGATGTGAATGTCACGGGAACAGCCAATATCATTGCCAAATGCCAACAATACGCGGTAAAAAGGCTGATCTATATCAGCTCGGTGCATGCCATCCCCGAGCTTCCCACGGGGGAAATGATCAGCGAGATCAACGATTTTGACCCTGAGCGCGTTGTGGGCTTATATGCCAAGACCAAGGCGGAGGCCAGCCGCCTGGTGCTGGACGCCGCCAAAAAGGGCCTGGACGGCGTCGTCATCCATCCCTCGGGTATCGGCGGCCCCAATGATTATGGCCATGGGCATTTGACGCAACTGGTCATGGATTTCCTTGACGGCCGGTTGACGGCTGGTATTCAAGGCGGCTATGATTTCGTCGATGTGCGCGATGTGGCTGATGGCGTGATCGCGGCTGTGGAGCAAGCTAAAAGCGGCGAATGCTATATACTTTCCAATCGGTTTTGCAGTGTGCCTGAGTTATTGGATATCGTCGCCGAAACCAGCGGCAAAAAACGCGTCCGCACCATTTTACCTTTATGGTTTGCCAAGGCGACGGCGCCTTTGGCTGAATTATGGTATAAGCTAATGAAACAACCGCCGCTTTTCACCAAATATTCTCTGTTCACACTCACTTCCAACGCCTTGTTTTCCCATCAAAAGGCGGCGCGGGAATTAAATTACCGCCCCCGCAATTTTCGGGAAACAGTGGCCGACACCGTACGCTTCCTCAGGGAAAATCACCGGGTCAAACCACATAAATCCTAAAAGCTTTTAGCCTGATCAGGCCCGCCGCAGCGGGCCTTTTAATTTTGCTATCCCTTTTTTAGTCAAATCTCGCCTTGGCGCCGCATAAGCTTATGCTAGGAAAAACAGTGTAAAGGAGCGGTTAATTTGATTATGCAACAGCAAAAAGCCAAAGAGGCGGTAGCGCAGATCCGCGGCAGCGATTTATTGCCTGAACTAAGCGGCGATGTTTATTTTAAGGATGTGCCGGGCGGCGTGATGGTCTATGTCAGCGTTGAGGGCCTGCCCCCGTACCAGCCGGCCACGGCCGACCGCCAGCCGGTGGGGCCGCATGGTTTCCATATCCATGCCATGGGCGACTGCGAGCCAATGGGCGGCAACGATCCCTTTTCTGAAGCGGGCGGGCATTATAACCCGACGAATCAGCCGCATGGCAATCATGTGGGCGATTTCCCGGTGCTTTTTTCTAATAACGGCAAAGCTCTGATGTCATTTTTTACGGATAAATTCCAGGTCGGCGACATCGTGGGCAAGGCGGTGGTCATTCATCTCAACCCCGATGATTATCGCACGCAGCCGGCCGGGGATTCCGGGCCGCGCATCGGCTGCGGCGTGATTTACGCCTTGCCGCAATAGAGAGTCTGCGAAAAAATACGCAATAAGAATTGACAAGCTCTTTACCGGTGGAGTATAATGAAGCATAAACATGGGGAAGGAGTCCGATGATGTCAGCCATTTTAGCTACGGCTTCGTCTTTGGTATTTGCAGGCTTGTATTATTACTTTTACTTTAGCGAATATAAAGTAAGAGTTGCTTGTGCTGCAACCGGCTCCCCAAGCCAAGGCTAAAATCGGGCTTAGCCGTTAATGCTATCAATTTGCCGCACAGCACCCTGTCTGTGCGGCTTTTTTTCGCAGGATTTCCTGCGGCCCGCCGCGCGGCAGGCGGCGGCCAGCCGAGAAAGGATGAATGATCATGATCGCTGTTTTAAGACAGGGCGTGAGCCAAGAACAAACGAGCAGCCTATGCGATTGGTTTAAGACTATGGGTCTGCAGGTGCATATCTCGGAGGGTGAATACCAGACGATTATCGGCCTGATAGGCGATACCAGCAAGATCGATATCGGCTTACTGGAGGGGCTGTCGATCATCGAGTCGGTGAAAAGAATCAGCGAGCCCTTTAAGAGCGCCAACCGCAAATTTCATGCCGACGATTCGGTAGTTGACATCAACGGCGTCAAGATCGGCGGCGGCCATTTCCAGATGATTGCCGGGCCCTGCTCGGTGGAGTCCGAGTCGCAAATCATCACCGTGGCGGAAGCGGTAAAAAAATCCGGAGCCAGCCTATTGCGCGGCGGCGCCTTCAAGCCCCGCACCTCCCCCTATGATTTCCAGGGGCTGCAGGCGGAGGGGCTGACTTTGCTGCTGGAGGCCAGACGCCGCACAGGTCTGCCGATCGTCACCGAACTGATGAATGTCAATCATCTGCCGCTGTTTGAGGACGTGGACGTGATTCAAATCGGCGCGCGCAATATGCAGAATTTTGAGCTGCTGAAGGAAGTGGGCAAAACTAATAAGCCGGTGCTGCTGAAGCGAGGCCTTGCCAATACCATTAAAGAATTGCTGATGAGCGCCGAATATATAATGGCGAGCGGCAATGAACAAATCATCATCTGCGAGCGGGGCATCCGCACTTTTGAGACTTATACCCGCAATACCCTGGATCTGTCGGCAGTGCCGATGCTGCATCGGCTAACTCATTTGCCGGTAGTGGTTGATCCCAGCCATGCTACCGGTATGTCGTGGCTGGTAGAGCCGATGGCTATGGCGGCTGTGGCCGCGGGAGCCGACGGCCTGATGGTGGAGGTGCATAATGATCCGGAGCATGCGCTATGCGACGGAGCCCAATCGATCACGCCGGAGCAATTCGACCGGCTGGCCGAACGGGTGCGCAAAATTCGGGAGGTGATTCATTCATGATTATCGGCATCGCCGGACTGGGGCTGATCGGCGGCTCGCTGGCCAAAGCGTATAAAGCGCAGCCGGGCCATACTGTGTACGGCTATGATACCGACGCGTCGATTCAGTCTTTCGCGCAGCTTTCCGGCGCCATAGACGGCTTGCTGGATTGTGAAAGCGCCGGCCGCTGCGATTGTCTTTTTATCGCCGTCTACCCCGAGGACGCTGTACAATATTTACGGCAGATGGCGCCTCATTTCAACCGTAACGGCCTGGTCATCGATTGCTGCGGCACGAAGCGCCGTATCTGCGAACTGGGCTTTGACCTGGCGCGGCAATATGGCTTTACATTTGCCGGCGGCCATCCGATGGCCGGCAGCCATCATGCCGGTTTCCGCAATAGCCGGGCTAATTTATTTAAGAACGCCAGCATGGTGATTGTACCGCCCGTCTTTGACGATATGGCGCTGCTGCAGCATATCCGCTGCATCCTCGAGCCGCTGCAGTTGGCGAAAATAACTATTGCCAATGCTGAAAAGCATGACCAGATGATTGCCTATACCTCGCAGATGGCGCATCTTGTTTCTAATGCCTATGTCAAAAGCCCGGCCTCCTATGAGCATCGGGGATATTCCGCCGGCAGCTATCTTGATCTGACCCGGGTGGCTTGGCTTAATCCGCAGATGTGGGCGGAGCTGTTTTTGGAAAACGCTGATTATCTCCTGCCGGAGCTGGATATTTTTATTGCCGCACTCTCGCATTACCGCGACGCTCTGACCCGCGGCGACCGGGAGAAGCTGGAAATTTTGTTGGAAGAGGGCCGCCAGATCAAGCGGGAGGTAGACGGCAGATGAAAACGATTGCCGTCGCGGCCGCCCGTCCCTATGAGATCATCATCGGCGCCGGCCTGCTGGAAAAAGCGGGCAGTCTAGCCCGGCAAAACCTGGGCGGCGAGCGGGCGGCGATTGTCAGCGACGCCCATGTGGCGCCGCTTTACGCCGGGCAACTGGGCGACGCGCTTGGGGCGGCGGGCTATGCTGTATGTCAATATATGCTGCCCGCCGGCGAGAACGCCAAGTCGGCGGAGAATTTCATCGCGCTGCTCGAATTTTTCGCCGGCAATAAGCTCAGCCGCAGTGATTTGGTGTTGGCTTTAGGCGGCGGCGTGGTCGGCGATGTGGCCGGTTTTGCCGCGGCCTCCTATATGCGGGGCTTGCGCCTGATGCAATTGCCGACGACGCTGCTCGCGGCTGTTGATTCCTCTGTGGGCGGCAAAACCGCTATCAATCTCAAGGCGGGGAAAAATTTAGCCGGGGCTTTTTATCAGCCGCATTTAGTGCTTAGCGATTATAGTATGCTGGACACTTTGCCCGAGCAATATCTGATCGACGGCTGCGCCGAGGTGGTCAAATACGCCATGATCGCCGAGCCGCAACTCCTCGATCTGCTTGCCGTTTTGCTCAAACCCTATTACGAAGAAATCATCGCCCGCTGCGTTGCCATCAAAAGCCGCCTGGTCGCGGCGGATGAATTTGATACCGGCAGCCGTCAACTGCTCAATTTCGGCCATACATTTGGCCATGCCATCGAAACATGCAGCGGCTTTACCGTCCCCCATGGCCGCGCTGTGGCAATGGGCATGGTGATCGCCAGCCGCGCCGCGGCGGCCCGCGGTCTTTGCGGCGCTGATTGCCCCGCCAGGCTAATGCAAACGCTGCTTGGCCTTGGCTTACCCATAAACTGCGACTATGGGGCTGATGAGCTGTATCAGGCGATGCTGCTTGATAAAAAGCGCGACGGCGATACGTTCACTATTGTGCTGCCGGAGCGTATTGGCTTTTGCCGCCTGGAGAAAGTCAATGGGCGACAGTTACAAGAGTATTTGCGGCTTGGTCTTGAGCAAAACGGAGGGCAATGATGCAGGCGCTGGTCAAAGCTTCACAATTACAAGGCAGCGTGCAGGCGCCGCCCGCCAAAGCGATCGCCCACCGCTATTTGATCTGCGCCAGCCTGGCCGATCAGCCGGGGGAGATCGTCTGCCCCGCGAATTCCGCCGATATCGCCGCCACCGCGGCCTGTCTGCAGGCGCTTGGCGCGCGCATCAGCTATGACGGCACGCTTTTTCGCGTACTGCCTCTTGACGCGGCTTGTCCCGCGTCCGGCGGCGTCCTGCCTTGCGGCGAAAGCGGCTCCACCTTACGTTTTTTGCTGCCGCTGGCCTGCGCTCTCGGCGCGGAGAGCAGCTTTGCTCTGGCCGGGCGCTTGCCCGAGCGGCCGATGGCCCCGCTGTATACGGCGCTCACAGCGGGCGGCATAAGCATCAACGGCCAAGGGTCGCCGCTTATTACCTGCAGCGGTCGGCTGCGCGCCGGGCATTATCAGTTGCCGGGCGATATATCGTCCCAGTTCATCAGCGGCCTACTACTGGCCCTGCCGCTGCTGCGGGGTAATAGCAGCCTCAGCGTCGGCGGCGAGATGCAATCGCGCGGCTATCTTGAGTTGACCAGGGACGCGATTAGCCGCTTCGGCTTATGCCTGCCGCCCTTGGGCGGGAAGATGGAGATTAGCGGCGGGCAGCAATACCGCTCACCGGGGCGGCTGGTCGTAGAGGGCGATTGGTCGGCCGCCGCTTTCTGGCTGGCCGCCATCGCGATTAGCGGTTGCCCGCTGCGCATACTCGGCCTTGAGCGAGCCTCCCTGCAGGGCGACCGCGCCGCTTACGCTGTCCTGGAGCGGATGGGGCTGCGTCTTGATTGGCGGGGCGACGCATTATTGGCCGCCCCGGGCGATTTATGCGCCACCGAGATCGACGCGGCCGATATACCGGATCTGGTGCCGCCGCTCGCTGCTGTGGCCGCTTTTGCGAAGGGCGAAACGCGTATTGTCAATGCAGCCCGCCTGCGGCTTAAGGAAAGCGACCGCCTGGCCGCTGTCGCTGCGACGCTCGCGGCACTCGGCGCGGATATCAGCGAGCAAGAGGATAGCCTGCTGATTCGCGGTAAAGCGCGGCTCGCAGGCGGTGATGTTAGCTCTTGCAATGATCATCGCATCGCCATGATGGCGGCAATCGCGGCTCTTGGTTGCGCGGCCCCGGTGCGGATCAAGTCGGCGCAGGCGATCAATAAATCCTATCCCCGCTTTTTCGCCGATCTTTCGGCTCTGGGCGGCGATGTGCAAGTAGAGGAGAGATAAACATGGGTTCCAGTTTCGGCAAGAATATTAGTCTGAGTATATTTGGCGAATCCCATGGCCCGTCGATCGGCCTGGTGCTGGAAGGCCTGCCGGCCGGTTTCCGCCCTGATTGGCGGCTGGTAGACGCTTTTTTGCAGCGGCGCGCCCCGGGGCGCGGCGAGCTGGCCACCCCCCGCCGCGAAGCAGACAGCATTGAGATACTCTCCGGCGTCAAAGAGGGCGTTTTATGCGGCACGCCTTTTGCCGCCATCATCCGCAATACCAATGTGCGGCGCGAGGATTACCAGCGCCTCAACGATATACCCCGCCCCGGACATAGCGATTATACTTCCTGGGTCAAATACGGCCCGGCCGCGGAGCGCAGCGGCGGCGGTCATGCATCCGGCCGCCTCACCGCGCCGCTTTGTCTCGCGGGCGCTTTATGCCTGCAAATATTGGCGGAGCAAGGCATAGCCGTGGGCAGCCATATCGAGCGTATCGGCCAGGCGGAGGACAGGCGATTTAGTCCGCTGCAGGTGAACCCGGCTGATTTCGCGGCGCTGCTCTCCCGGCCTTTGCCGGTATTGGATGAGGCCGCGGGAGATGAGATGGCGTGGCAGATTGCCGCGGCAGCCGCAGCCGGGGATTCGCTGGGCGGCGTGGTCGAATGCGCCGTGACCGGTTTGCCTGCAGGCTTGGGCGACCCCATCTTTGACGGCATGGAAAACCGCATCAGCCAACTGATTTTCGCTATCCCGGCCGTCAAAGGCGTTGAGTTTGGCAATGGTTTTGCCGCCGCCGGGCTGACAGGCAGCGCAAACAATGATGATTTTATTATCGCGGCCGGGCAGATCCGCACCGCTGCTAATCGTCATGGCGGTATTTTAGGCGGCATCACCTCCGGCATGCCGTTGATCTTCCGCGCAGCTTTTAAGCCTACGCCCTCAATCGCCAAGGAGCAGGGAAGCGTCAGCCTCTCGCGGCGGGAACAAGTGCGGCTGCAAGTCGAGGGCCGTCATGACCCCTGCATCGTGCCCCGCGCCCTGCCCTGCGTGGAAGCGGCCGCAGCCATCGCCGTTTACGACGCCTGGCTTGAGCAAAAAAAATACCTCTAAAGGAGGATGACATATGAATTTGACTGAATTGAGACAAGAGATCGACCATATAGATGCAAAGCTCGTCGCCTTGTTCGCGGAACGCATGAAAGCCGTCGAGCGGGTGGCTGCCTATAAGAAGGAGCATCAACTGCCGGTGCTGGACGCGGCTCGCGAGCGGCAAAAGCGCGTGGACATAGCGTCTATGGTAGACAGTGAATTGCAGACCGCGACCGACGCGCTTTATTCGCTGATTTTCGAGCTTGCGCGTATTCATCAGGAAAAGCAATATCAGCATTGCCAGGCTCTGAAGAAGCGCATCGACAGCGCCATTGTCGAAACGCCGCCGCTTTTTCCGAAGCGGGCCACAGTGGCCTGCCAGGGCGCTGAAGGCGCTTATTCGCAGCTAGCCTGCGAGAAGCTGTTTGCAGTGCCGAATATCATGTATTTTTCCACCTTCGAAGGCGTATTTGCAGCTATTAGCCAGGGCTTATGCAGCTATGGCATGCTGCCCCTCGAGAACAGCACCGCAGGCTCGGTAAATAAGATTTACGATTTGATGATGGATTATGATTTCAGCATCGTGCGCAGCGTGCGACTGAAGATTGATCATAGCCTGCTGGCGAATCGAGGCGCCAAGCTGGCAGATATCAAGGAAATCTATTCGCATGAGCAGGCGCTCAGCCAATGCGGCGGCTTTTTGAAAACCCTGCCTGATGTGCGCATTATTCCCTGCGCCAATACCGCTATCGCCGCGCGCACAGTGTATGAGTCGGCGCGCCGGGATGTGGCCGCTTTTTGCTCCCATGATTGCGCCGAGCTGTACAACCTTGATTGCTTATGCGAATCAGTGCAGGATCAGGGCAATAATTATACGCGCTTCATCTGTATCTCGAAACAAATGCAGATTTATCCCGGCGCGGATAAGACCAGTATTATGATGGTGCTGCCGCATAAGCCCGGCTCGCTGTATAAGGTGCTGGCCCGCTTCTTTGCCCTTGGCATCAATCTGATCAAGCTGGAGAGCCGCCCCTTGCCCAACAGCGATTTTGAGTTCATGTTCTATTTTGATCTGGAAACCTCTATCTACTCCGAGGAATTCATTCAGATGATTTGCGGCCTGGACAGCATTAGCGCAGAGTTCAAGTATCTGGGCAGCTATTCCGAGATCGTATAAGAGGCGCATCAATGGAAATATTCGGTTTGTTGGGCGAGCGTCTGCAACATAGCTATTCGCCGCAAATTCACCGCCTGCTCGGTGATTATACCTACCGTCTTTATGAAATATCGCCGGCGGATTTGCCTCAATTTTTGCGCCGCGGCGATTGGCGGGGGCTTAATATCACCATCCCCTATAAGCAGGCGGTGCTGCCCTATTGCGATCACTTATCGCCGCTTGCCCAAACAACCGGCAGCGTCAATACAATCTTGCGTAGGCCGGACAATAGCCTGTGGGGCGGAAATACCGACGCCTACGGCTTCCGCTATTTGCTGGCGCAAAGCAGCGCGCCGCCAAGCGGTTTGCGCGCCGGCAGGCGCGGCGGCAAGGCTTTGGTGCTGGGCAGCGGCGGCGCTGCCCGCACTGTGGCCGCGGTATTGGCGGAGCTGGGCAGCGCTCCGGTCGTCATCATTTCGCGCAGCGGTGAGGATAATTATCATAATCTGCGGCGGCATCATGACGCAGCCTTGATCGTCAATGCCACGCCGGTCGGCATGTATCCCGACAATGGAGTCGCGCCGCTGGATCTTAGCCTCTTTGACCGGCTTGAGCTGGCACTTGACCTTATCTATAATCCGGCGCGCACAGAGCTGCTGCTTCAGGCGGAGGAAATGGGAGTCGCGCATAATAATGGCCTAGCCATGCTGGTGGCGCAGGCTAAGGCGGCGAGCGAGCTGTTCCAGAATCACCGCATCGCGGAGCGGCGCGTCGCCGAGATTGCAAAGCGGCTGCGGCGGCAGATGATGAATGTGGCGCTGATCGGCATGCCGGGCAGCGGCAAGTCAACAGTGGGACGGCGTCTGGCCAAGCTATGCCACAGGCCTTTTTATGATACGGATGAGATGGTCGCGGCGGCAGCGGGCCGGCCGATCACCGAGATATTTGCCGCGGTGGGCGAGGCGGCTTTTCGGGAGCTCGAGAGCGCGGCGCTGGCTCAGGTCAGCCGCTTGAGCGGCGCTGTGATCGCCTGCGGCGGCGGTGTGGTCACAAGGAGCGCTAATAAAAGACTGCTGCGCCAAAACGCGCAGGTGGTATTTTTGCAGCGGGAGCTGGAGGATTTGCCGACCGCGGGCAGACCGCTTTCACAACAGCGACCGCTAGCCGAGCTATACCGCGAGCGCCTGCCCCTGTACCACGCCTGGAGCGATTATACTTTTGCCGCCGCATTTGTCGAGGAGACGGCGCGGCGCATCAAGGAACAATGCTTATAGCATGCCCGCAGCCGCTATAGCCGTGTGCCCTGGCATATAAAATCCAAGGAGGAATCGGTCGATGAAAGTGCTGATCATCAATGGCCCAAATCTTAATTTTCTCGGTATCCGCGAGCCGGAGATTTACGGCAGACAGACTTATGCTGATTTGCTTGCCTATATCAATGATTATTGCGCCGGACAGGATATTGAGGCTCAGTTTTTCCAGTCCAATCATGAGGGCGCGATCATCGACGCCATCCAGGACGCCTATGGCAAAATGGATGGTATGATCATCAACCCGGGGGCCTATTCCCATACGAGCATCGCTATCCTCGACGCGCTCAAAGCCGTGGGCCTGCCAACAGTGGAGGTGCATTTATCCGATATAGCCGGCCGCGAGCCTTTCCGCCGCCATTCCTATATTTCCCAGGCTTGCCTTTCCACGATCAGCGGGCTGCATTTCAAAGGCTATGTGGAAGCGCTGAGGCTGCTGCAAGATACTGTAAATAAATAATTACGGCGTCAAAAGGAATTAGCGCTTTTTGATGTAATTAAACCATAAGGAATTTACAAAGCAAGGAGTGGTCGGTATGAAAACGGCGGTCGTCTATTATACATTCGGCGGCTCGAC
The DNA here is from genome assembly GCA_012515255.1 of Clostridia bacterium. Lineage (GTDB taxonomy): Bacteria > Bacillota > Dehalobacteriia > UBA4068 > UBA4068 > HGM13862. Next base: position 11,733 of record JAAYYR010000088.1, read on the forward strand.
CAAGCGCGAGGCTGAGCGTCTGGCAGGGGAACTGGGCGCGGATATTTGCCGCGTTAGCGAAGTTAAAAATCGTAACCTATTGACCTCGTTTATCCCTGGCAGCTTTCAGGCCATGAAGCAAAAGGCGACGCCGATACGGCCTTTGTCTTTGGATTTATTAGCCTATGAGCGGCTGATTATCGGCTGTCCGCTGTGGGCCAACTATCCGGCGCCCGCCTTCAATTCCATCGTCAAACTGCTGCCGCCGGGCAAAGAGGTGGAGGTGTTTATCTGCTCCGGCAGCGGCGACAGCAGCAAGAGTGAGCCAAAGACCAAAGAGCTGATCTCCCGCCAGGGTTGCCGCGTCGTCTCCTACCGCGATGTGAAAACCAATACGCCGCCCGGCAAGATAAAAGAATAAGTTGTCCGCGGACGATACCGCTCAAGCATAATAGAAGTGGAGAAGTAGATCAGCGCGGCAGCCGGAAGGCTGCCGCGCTTTGCCGTACCGGATGCATTTACCGCGGGTGGACGGGTTTACTTTTCCCGGCCCTGTCTTTCCGCCACCGCCGTCTCTCCCAGCCATGTGAGTACGGCTACGGCGCGGTCGATCTGCTCTGTTTCCACGCCGGAATAATTGATCACCAGAGCCGAGCTTTGGGCATGGGCGGGGTTATGGCAGTAGTGGGAGAGGCAGGAGACCTTGATGCCAAGTTCTCCTGCTATCGCTACCAGCTCATCATCGCTGCTGCGGCTGCAAAGCTGGAGCAGAAAATGCAGTCCCGACTCCTGCCCCAGGATATTTGCCTGGTCAAGCAGGGGAATATTGCGGATCGCGGCGATCAGATAATCGCGCTTGCTGCGGTAGAGCTTGCGCATGCGGTTGAGATGACGTTCGAAATAACCGCCCTCGATAAATTTAGCCAGGGTATATTGCTCAAATGAGGAAACCGTGCAGGAATAAAAACCCATATGCCGCTCGTATTCGGCCGCAAGCTGCGGCGGCAGCACCAGATAGCTGATGCGGATCGAGGGCGCGATGGTCTTGGAAAAAGTGTTGATATAGATCACGCGGTCATGATTATCGATGCTGTACAGGGTGGGGATGATTTTGCCGCTGAAGCGGAATTCGCTGTCATATTCATCCTCGATGATATAGCGGTCGCCCCGGGCGGCCCAGGACAGCAACTCCAGCCGCCTTTTTACCGGCATCACCAGACCGGTGGGGAAATGATGCGCCGGACTGACATGGACAATATCGGCATTGCTCTTCCGCAGCTCACACATGTTAATGCCTGATTTATCCAAGCCGATATAGCGGCAGGCCGCGCCCTCATTGCGGTAGATAGAGCCGATCTTGGGGAAACCGGGGTCTTCCAAAGCATAAAGCCGGTCGCGCCCCAGCAGCTTGATCAGCAGGCCATAAAGGTATTCTGTTCCGGCGCCGATGATGATATGCTCCGGCGCGACGTTCATGCCGCGGAAATGATAAAGAAAATCCGCGATCACCTCACGCAGTTTTAGCACACCGGCGGCGGGCATGCGCCGCAGCAGCTCGCCGCCCATTTCGCTTAAAACCTCACGCATCTGCCGCGCCCAGGTAGAAAAGGGGAAATGATCCGCGCCCAAGTGGTTGGCGTGAAAATCGATAAGATGAGGCGCGCTTTGCGGCGGCGGGCTTTGCCGCTTGGGCGGCTGTTCCGGCGCTGGAGCAGGGGCCTCCAGAGCTGCCGCATAGTAGCCGCTTTTTTCCTTGGAATAAATATAGCCCTCAGCCGCCAGTTGCTCATAGGCGTTTTGCACCGTGATTACGCTGATTTTCAGATGTTCGGAAAGGCTGCGTTTGGAGGGCAGCTTGTCGCCGGCCTTGATCCGCCCCGCCGTAAGATCAGCCTTGATGCATTGGTAGAGATACACGTATAAAGGGGTGTCGCCCCGTTTTTGCATATCATAAGTAAGCATAGCATAACTCCTAAAAACCTATCTGGTATTATTATATTTGATAATTATGAATATATCAATAGCACCAAAGTAGATTATAATAAAAATAATGATAAAATACCATATAAAGGAGTCAAGCAAATGCAAAACGAGCGTTACGGTTTGAATAAAGAATTGGCCCAGATGTTGAAGGGCGGCGTGATCATGGACGTCACCACCCCCGACCAAGCGAAAACCGCCGAGGCCGCGGGCGCTTGCGCCGTGATGGCCCTAGAGCGTATCCCGGCCGATATCCGCGCCGCGGGCGGCGTATCCCGTATGAGCGACCCCCAGATGATTCGCGGTATTCAGCAGGCGGTGACCATCCCGGTGATGGCCAAATGCCGCATCGGCCACTTTGTCGAGGCGCAGATTCTCGAGGCGATCGAGATCGACTATATTGACGAGAGCGAAGTGCTGTCTCCCGCCGACGATATTCATCATATCGATAAAACCAAGTTCAAGGTGCCTTTTGTTTGCGGCTGCCGCGATTTGGGCGAAGCCCTGCGTCGCATCAATGAGGGCGCTTCGATGATCCGCACCAAGGGCGAGCCCGGCACCGGCGATATCATTCAGGCAGTACGCCATATGCGGCTGATCCAAAGCCAGATCCGCTGGATTTCCTCCATGGCCGAGGCGGAGCTGTTTGAGGCGGCTAAATCGCTGCAAGTGCCTTATGACCTGGCGCGTTATGTCCATGACAACGCCAAGCTGCCTGTGGTCAATTTCGCGGCGGGCGGCGTCGCCACTCCGGCGGACGCGGCGCTGATGATGCAACTGGGAGCGGAAGGCGTTTTTGTCGGCTCCGGCATTTTCAAATCCGGCAATCCGGAAAAGCGCGCCGCCGCTATCGTTAAAGCGGTCACTAATTATCAGGACGCGGATTTGCTGGCCAAGCTCTCCGAGGATCTCGGCGCCGCCATGGTGGGCATCAATGAGAGCGAGATCCAATTGCTGATGGCGGAGCGTGGCGTGTAATGCGGGTGGCCGTTTTAGCCGTTCAGGGGGCTTTCATCGAGCATATCCACATGCTGGACCGCCTTGGTGTAGCAACGCTGGAACTGCGCAACCAGGATGATCTGGCGCGGCCTTTCGATGGGCTGATTTTGCCGGGCGGCGAAAGCACCACCATGGGCAGGCTGCTGCGAGAGCAGGGAATGCTGGCGCCGCTGCAAAAGAGGATCAGCGCCGGGCTACCGGTATTCGGCACCTGCGCCGGCATGATACTCCTGGCTCGCTATTTAAGCAATCAGGGCGAGGCCGATCCTCTGCCGCATTTCGCTACCATGGATATCAAGGTGCGGCGCAATGCCTACGGTCGCCAACTCGGCAGTTTCCATACCGTGGCTGAGATGGCGGGATTGCCCGACTTTCCCATGACTTTTATCCGCGCCCCCTATATCGAAGCCGTGGGGCCGGGCGTGGAAGTGCTGGCGCGGGTGGAGGGCCGGATTATTGCCGCGCGGCAAAACAACCAGTTGGCGACCTCCTTCCACCCCGAGCTGACCGCGGACGCCAGGGTGCATGAATTGTTCCTGCGCATGATCAAAGTTGCCGACGCAGCTTGAGTGCGTTGTTGTTGAGCCGGTGCATTTGGCTGACGCATAGGCCAAAGCGCCGCCGGGGCTGAACACTTTTGTGCATATAAGAGAACTCCGCCGGTTTTGGGCCGCGGAGTTTTCTTATATCACGAAAATTTGCTGAAATTTTTCTTCCGGGTACAATGGCGCAGGGATAATCATTGGCCGCGGCAAATGATTATCCGAGTAAATATTAAGTATTCAATACCAAGGAGCGCAATAATGAAGCCACCAAAGCCGCCGCACAATTCGTCTTTACAGCCAAGACGGGCTCTCCGCCGCCTGGCCTTAATCGCGGCCGGCCTTTGTTTGTTGGCGGCGCTGTTTGTGCTTATAGCCAATATGGCTGTGCGCGCGGCGGGCTGCCGTATTATCAGCGTGGAGCAGGCAGCCTTGCTTAAAGCAGACTGCATTTTGGTTCTGGGCGCAGGCGTGACCAAGAGCGGCGGCCCCAGCCCAATGCTGGCCGACCGGCTGGCGGCCGGCGTCGCTCTTTATCAGGCGCAAGCAGCGGATAAGCTGTTGATGAGCGGCGATCATGGCCGTAAAGATTATGATGAGGTCAATGCGATGAAGGATTATGCTATCGCGCGCGGCATACCGACTGGCGACGTGTTTATGGATCATGCCGGTTTCTCCACCTATGAGAGCGTTTACCGCTGCCGCGATGTCTTCGCCGCGCAAAAAATTATCATTGTCACGCAAGAATATCATCTTTACCGCGCTTTGTATATCGCGGAACGCCTGGGATTGGAGGCTTATGGCGTAGCCGCCGACCAAAGAGCATATGCCGGACAGGGGCTGCGCGATTTGCGCGAGGTCGCGGCCCGCGCCAAAGATTTTCTTAATTGCCTGATTCAGCCGCCGCCGACTTTTCTTGGCGAGATGATACCTGTGTCTGGCGACGGCGACGCGACCAATGATTAACCTCTCCCGCCTGGCGGGGGCTTTGTTTTTGCCGCCGCCAATCGCGGTGGGCCAGGCCGAATCTTGACTTATCATGCCGGCTGTCATATCATAGTATTGATGCTGCTATTGCGATAGCAAATGGAGAAAACAAGCTGCCCAAAGGCCGGTGTTTTATGATGTATGGAGGTCAAGTATGGAAATCAAGGTTTTTGGCTACGGTTGTTCCCGTTGTAACCACACTTATGATTTAGTGCGGCAGGTGCTGGATGAAGACTGTATAGAAGCGAAGCTGAGTAAGGTCACTGATCGGGAGGAAATCACCGCCTGCGGCGTAAAGGTTGTGCCGACGATCATGGTTGACGGCAAAATCAAGCTGGCGGGCAAAGTGCCGCGTTGTGAGGAAATCCGACGATTGCTCGGATAGACGCCCTTTTTGCGGACGGCGCGGCGCAGACATGGCTATGGCACGTAAACTATGGGCGCAACTAAAAATCTCTTTTCGCCAAGACGCTGCGGAGACGGTCACCGCGGGGTTTATTTTATTATTGCTGCTCGGGCTGCCTTTAGTCTTCGGGCCGCGGGGCTATTATAATATCACTGCTGTCAAGCACAGCTTTTTATTGAGCGCTTTCTTCGCCTATCTTGTGGCTTTATCCGCGGCCATAGCTTATCAGTGGCGGCGCGGCGGCAGCGCGCGTCCCGGCTTGCGCCGTCTTTGGCGAGTCGCCCGGCCGGAGCAGAAATTGATTTTGCTTTTCGCCCTGATCAGTATGCTCTCCGCCTTGGCTTCCCCTGATCCCGAACTTGTTTGGGCCGGCAGCGGACGCTTCGAGGGGCTGGGCACCGGCCTGGTCTATTGCGGCATTTTCTTGGCGGTTTCCAGTTTTGGCCGCTTCCGCCCGCTTTTTATTTATGCCCTCCTGATACCTGTGGCGTTTAATTCGGTTTTGGTGTACCGCCAACTCGCCGGGGGTAATCCGCTGGGTCTTTATCCTCCGGGGCTGAATTATTATGACGGCAATATTGTCTATAGCGGTGAGTTTCTTGGCACGATCGGCAATAGCGGCCTGCTGGCGGCTTTCCTATGCCTGGCAATGCCGTCGCTGCTTGTCTATTTTGCCCGCCGGCCGCGTCATCGCCAAAGCCTGGCCCTGCTGGCAGGCGGACTGCTGGGGCTGGCGATGCTGCTGGCCAGCCGTATCGCCGCCGGTCTGGTGGGGCTATTAGCCTGTTTTCTGGTCGTCGCGCCGCTGCTGCCGCGCGGCCGGCGTAACCGGCGAATCGTGCTGCTGCTCGTATTGCTGCTGCTGCTGGCCTTATTTTTATTGCTGCTTAGCTATGACGGGCCGCCGCAAGGCTTACTCTACGAGGCGTCCGCGCTATTGCATGGCCATGCGGAAGCAGAATTCGGCTCAGGCCGCCTGCTCATCTGGCAGCGCGCCTGGGCGTTGATTCCGGAACGACCGCTCCTGGGCGGCGGCCCGGATACCTTGGGGAAGCGGCTTGATTTGGTGTTTACCTCGCATGATGCAAGCGCGCCGCCGCGACAGGCCCGGGTGGACAATGCGCATAATGATTATCTCAATATCGCCGTCAATCTTGGCTTGCCCGCTTTACTGGTTTATGTGGCCGCTTTGCTTTGCACTGCCCGCGGCTTTCTTAGGCGGCGCTGCTCCGATGCTGTTTTAGCTTTGGGCGCGGGCTTGCTTTGTTATAGCGCGCAAATCTTTTTCAGCTTCAGTTTATGCATTACCGCGCCGATATTTTGGCTGTTTTGGGGCCTGCTAGTAGCCGAGCTGGCCAAAGAAAAACAGGACGACTGCAGTCGTCCTGTTGCATGATTCGTTATTAAGGCTGGGCTTAAACGTCTGTATAACCGGGATCGCTGGGAATGATGATTGCGGCCAGAATGTAGACGATGATGCCGGGAAAGGCTACCGTGAACACAGACAATAGCACATAGGCCAGGCGAATCAGGGTGGCGTCAACGCCAAAATAATCAGC
>JAAYYR010000089.1 GCA_012515255.1 Clostridia bacterium
AGGGGCGGCCTGTTTTTCGTTGTCAATAGCTTTATTTGCTGATGGTAGCGGAATGCATTGCGGTGTCCTGATCATAGACATAGTCAACCTGATAGCCCAGTTTTTCGAAATCGCGAACCTTGATATAGGTTTTGCCGTTTTGCAGTAAGCCTGTCATGGCGATCTGCCGGCCCTCGCGTACGATATAGGCTTGCTGCGCCGCCTGATCCCAGGTGACGGTTTCGCCGAAGCTTTCGCAGATGCTGCGCAGCGGCAAATAAATGCTGCCCTGTTGCAGGAAGTAAGGCTGCCAATCATAATCTATGGCATCATGCAAGGGGCTGCTGGCTGCCCGGACATAGATTAAGAAGGCCTGGCTACCATTGGACCACCATTGAAGTTGGGTGGATAGAGCCGGATTATATTGGTTATCCAGCGCATTCATCGTCTGGCGGAAGCTATCGCCAGGGAGGGCGCTTTGCGGTAAAATGATCTCTGCGCTTTGGAGCTTAATATTGGCGTAATCTTTGCTGGCGGTAACGATTTTGCCACTATCCTTTAGGGATATTTCGGTGCTTTGGCTATAGCCTGCACTGGTCTTTTTCACTATAGCCTTAAATTGGAATCCATTTAAGAAGTCCAAATAACCCTCTTTATCAATTTCCAGGAAGGCCTGTTTCGTCGCTGCCAGATTTATGGCTACCGCCCTGCTGTTTTCTTGGCTGAAAGTTTCGTCGAACATAGCGTTTATTTCAGCCTTTTGATCTTTGGGCAGCTCCATATTCTTGACGATCACTTCCATATAATCGCTATAAGCTGTCATTACCGTAGCTGCATTGTCGATGAAATGCTGCATCATATCGGAGATCAGCTTCTTGCCTTGTTTGCCATCGAGGGAGATTTGATAGCCGCCGCTGACTTTGCTCACCGTGCCGGTGCTGAATCCGGCAAAGACATCCTCAATAAAGGTAAAGGCAGCCTCGGTAACTTCTTCGCTGAGGCCAATATTGATTCCGGTATTGAAGCCTGCGAGTTCTTCAGCGGATAGATTATCGAAAAATCCTGTGTAGAGATAATCCTGGTCTGCAAATGCCGCCGCCAGCTCAGAGCGGTATTCTTCGCTATAGAAATAATCGGCATAGACATTGGGGAACAAATCAGTATAGATATCATAGAAGCCAAGGACGCTGTCCCGCGATAGATAAAGGCCGCTGGCCATATCCAGATACAGATCTCCCAAATCATAATTTTTGCCATTTAGCTGAATCTGGAAATCAGCATGCATGGACATAGTATCCTGCATATTGACCTGGGCATTATAGGTAATTTTTGCTGTTTGCTTGCCATGGGGTGAGCCGGCCAAAAGGCCATCTGTGGCAACAGCATCAACCTCTGCTGTCCCGCTGATCTTGGCCGCTGTCTTGTCGATCAGCTTTTGCAGCGCATTAAAGTCAATTTCTACGGTGGCTGTCCCTGTCATCTGATAGGACTTAGCCTGCATCTGGCGGCTCAGATCGAGATAGCCTATTTCCGCATCAGTGCAGCTTGTAAGAACGAGAGACATCATTAGCAAGCATAAGATCAGAGTAAGTCTTTTCTTCATTTTTACCTCTCTTTCTTTATCAGCGCGAGCAGCGCCCGCAAACATTGAGCAAATGAGCGACTTAAACATTGAACCTAAAATTAATAATATCGCCGTCCTTTACCGGGTATTCCTTGCCTTCAAGGCGGAAACAGCCCTTGTCGCGGGCGGCGGCCATTGAGCCGCAGGACTGCAAATCGGCAAAAGCTACAGTTTCGGCGCGGATAAAGCCGCGCTCGATATCGGAGTGGATTTTGCCTGCCGCCGCTTTCGCCGGTAAATCACGGCGGATTGTCCAGGCGCGCACCTCGTCTTCGCCCGCGGTGAGGAAGGAGATCAGCCCCAGCTGATCATAAATGGCTTTGGCGATGCGGCTGACTCCCGGCTCGCTCACGCCCAGTTCCTCCAAGAATAATGGCCGGTCTTCCGGTTGCAATTGGGCTATTTCCACTTCGGTTTTGGCGCAAACCGTAAGCCATTTATAGCCTTGCTCGGCGCAGTATTGTTCCACATCCTGCCGGCCCGGATAATCTGCGGCAGCCTGCTGCTTTTCGTCGACATTGATAATGATCAGCAGCGGCTTATCGGTGAGGAAGGGTATATGCTTCACAGACTCCCGCTCCTCGGCGCTGAGCTGCAATAGTTTGAGCGGCTTTTCCGTGAGCAGGAACTCCTGGCATTTGGCGAGTGTGGGCAGTTCCAGCGGATGCTCTGTTTTTTTCTTGGCGGCGGCATTGATGCGGGAGAGGCGGTTCTCGATGATTTGCAAATCGGCGAACAGCAGCTCCATATCGATGGTAGCGATGTCGCGCAGAATATCAATGCTGTCCTCGGCATGCAGTATTTCATCGTTCTCAAAGGCCCGCGCTACATGAGTCAGCAAATCAGCATTGCGGATGGTGGCAAGGAATTCATTGCCGCTGCCCTCGCCCTGGCTGGAGCCGCGTACCAGTCCCGGCACATCGACCATATCCACTTGGGCGTACGTGGTTTTCTTCGGCTTGAACATGGCGGAAAGATAATCTACCCGCTCGTCGGGGATTAAGGCGCGGCCTGCATTGGTACTGGTCTTACCGGTAAAAAAATCACTGGTCGGAGCCTGCATGCCCGTCAGCAGATTAAAAATAGTTGTTTTGCCGCTCAAAGGCAGTCCGATGATGCCGCATGATAAAGCCATTTTGTTCCCTCCCGCCGTTTTAGTCCCTTTATTATAATCCTAAAGACGTAAATGGACAAGGTCAAATAGACGGGAACCGCCGGCGGGTTTAGGAGACAAGGAAATTTGCCCTGCCGGACGAAATATTTATGGTATCTACCGGCTATGTTAAGAATTATATCTTGACATAGTTAAGCATAGTGGATGGGGAGGACAGCCATGAGCCAAGAGGAGAGTAAAACAGCACCGGATATGAGGCCGGATTATGACCGGCAGCGGCGTTGCGGCTGGCCGGAGGTCATCTATGGCGCGGGCAAGACCGCGGCGCAGATCAGCGAGGGCTTTCGCCTGTTGCGCCAAGGCGCGGGCGACAAGGAGCAGGCGGTATTCTTCGCCACCCGTTGCAATGGCGAGCAATTTGCCGCGGTGCGCATTGCCTGGCCTGATTTGCTCTATGATGAAACGGCGCGCATCATCTATAATCATAAGCCTAAGACTAGCCGCGGCCTAGTGGCTGTATGTTGCGCCGGTACCTCTGATCTGCCGGTGGCGGAGGAAGCGGCGCTGACCGCGGAGCTGATGGGCGCCCGGGTACGGCGGCTATACGATGTCGGGGTGGCGGGCATCCACCGGCTACTCGCGGAGGAAAGTCTGCTGCGAGAGGCCAAAGCCGTGGTGGTGGCGGCTGGCATGGAGGGGGCGCTGCCTTCGGTCGTGTGCGGCTTGACGGCCGCTCCGGTGATCGCGGTACCGACCAGCGTCGGCTATGGCGCTAGTTTCGGCGGTCTGGCAGCATTGCTTGCCATGCTCAATAGCTGTGCCAGCGGCATGTCGGTTGTCAATATCGACAATGGCTTTGGCGCGGGCTATTTGGCGGCGATGATCAATAACCAATCTGTGAATTAAGCGTCTGGCCGCTATTTGCTTATAAGTATTGAAATTATCATAAGCGAGGGTATATAATAATTTTATGGGCTTTCATATCGCAGATATTGTGCTGGCCGGTTTGCTGGTTTTAGCTATTTTATACGGTTGGCGTTGGGGAACGATTAATGTGGTGGCTAAGGTCGGCGCGCTGGTGCTGGCTTATCAGGTCGCGCGCGCTTATTCGGCGCCCATTGCCGCCAAATTGGTACATATCATCCCGGCTCTCGGTGAGCAGCTTGACGGCGCTTCCGAGGAGGGCGGGCGGCAGCTCCTGGCCGTCCTTTCTGTTTTTATGGATACGACCGGCATGACGGGCCGGCTTTTGAGTATGGTCGTCTTCATCATTATTTTTGTGGTGATTAACTGGGCGGTACGTCGCATCGCCTATATGCTTACCGGCATATTCGGCCGCGGGCTTTTGGGTAAAATCAACCGGGCGCTGGGCGCTTTCATTGCTTTGGCGCTGATGGTGGCCATCATCATTATTTTTGATCAGGTACTGTTGCCCGCCAGCATCGGACTTGGTTTTGGCATGCAGATTGAAACTTTTATAGATAGCTCAAAGCTGATCATGCCTTTGATTCGGAATTTACCTTTAGTTATATAGAACAAAGCCCACTGGAATCTGCTTCGGGAGGATAGCAATGGCCTTTTTGTTTCCGTTCTTCAACCTGACGACCATTTCCGATATCCTGAGTAAAATCAGCGAGCTATGGCGGCAATTGCTGGCGCTTGTGGCCAAGCAGCCCATATTATTTTTGGCCGTTGGCGGCGGAGCATTGCTGCTGATCCTGATCTTGATTATCGCGGGCGTCAGCCGCCGCCGCAGGCGTCGGATGCGGCGCCAGGAAGATCATTATGACCGCCAGATAGTGATGCGGGCGCGTTCTTTTGTGCCGGTGGAAGCCCCGGATGCGGAGATCGAGGCGGAATATCTGACGCTGCGGGAGAAAATTATCGCCGCCG
>JAAYYR010000090.1 GCA_012515255.1 Clostridia bacterium
AGCCTTTGCCGGCAGCGACCTTAAGCTCTCCTATGATAATAATCTTTCATTCAAACAGGTGTCTGCTGCCGGCGTTGTCTATTCCAGCGTTGGCGATACCGCGGAGCGGCTGGCCGGTGTTTTGCATTTGACCGCCGAGGCCACCGCGATCCGCATTGATGGCCGGGAGGCTTTGTATGTAGCAGATGATAAGCAGGCGATCGAGGCTGTGAACGACGCCAAGAATTATTATGGCGATCCTGCGGCAGATCCCGCTGTTACGCGGGTTTATACCAGCGAGGAAATCAGCATCAGCAAGGCCAATGTCGGCCTGGGGGATGTTATGAGCAAGGCTGAGGCGACTTCGATGCTGCTTTTTGGCAGCACGAAGGTAAAAGTTGACGCCAAGCCCATGATTACGGTTAATGTGGAGCGTACCCGCACGGAGCGGGAAATCCTTGCCTACGGCGTGGTGAAGCAGGAGAATTCATCTTTGGGCCGCGGCGCGGAGAATGTCATCAGCGAAGGCGTGGATGGCGTCCAGGACGTCACTTATAAAGTCACGGAGGTCAACGGAGTCCTAACCGGCTCTGCTCCGCTTGCCAGTGATATTATCGTGGCAGCGGTCGACCAGGTGATTGAGGTCGGCACTCAGTATTATGTCTCCTCACGCAATGACGGCGGCGGCAGCGGCATATTAGGCTGGCCTGCTGATGGCATGATCACTTCCCGCTTTGGCTGGCGCTCCCGCGGCTGGCATAGCGGCATCGATGTGGCGGCTCCTATCGGCACAACGATTTTTGCCGCGAATCCCGGCACAGTTATCGGTGCGGATGAGGAAAGCGGCTACGGCATGGTGATTCGCGTCGACCACGGCGGCGGCCTGGTTACGCTTTATGCGCATTGCTCCGAATTTTATGCTTCTGTCGGCGATACGGTAGACCGCAATACCGCTATTGCCGCGATTGGTATGACCGGCAGAACTACCGGCCCACATGTCCATTTTGAGGTTCAGGTAGACGGCCAGGCAGTCAACCCACTTGATTATCTTGAGGAATAGTTTGCGCAAGCTTTGGCCATGAATATTGCGCGGGCTAAGCCTAGGATATATTTTGTTGCTTAGGAAACCCTAAGGGAAATAATATTTTGTTGAGATGAGGGAGGTCGAGTATGGCTTATTTTATTAACGACGATTGCATCGCGTGTGGCGCCTGCGTGGATGAATGCCCTGAAAACTGCATCCATGAAGGCGAAGATAAATACACCATCGATGCTGAAAAGTGCATTTCCTGCGGCGCCTGCGCTGAAGTATGCCCAGTTGACGCGCCCCATGAAGAATAAGGGGCTTTGTATTGCACTAGCGCCCGCGGGCCGGGGATACGGCCTATATAGTCGTTAAATCCAACAGTCCGGCCGTCTTAAATGACGGCCGGACTGTTTTTAGCTGTCTTATGACAAATTTTTCGCAGGTCGGCGGGCTTTTGAATATGCGCATTATCGGCTCGGGCGCATTAGCCAATGCTAAGCGGCGCATTCACCACGCTTTCAGGCTTCGAAGCCAATTTCGCGAATCAGGTCTTTGGCCGCCGCCAGATCGCCCTGCTCATGCAACAGCAGGGAAACCGCGCCTAATTGGCAGTCCGCCGTGGCATGGACGCCCGGCAGCCCGTTTAAGGCCGCTTCCAGGAGGGCGGCGTCGGCATTGCCTTTCATGCCTTTCACCGGGATA
>JAAYYR010000091.1 GCA_012515255.1 Clostridia bacterium
AAGTCTCCGCGTCCAGGGTCGGGTCGAACACTACCTGGACAATGCCTTCGCGGTCGCGCATATCGATGAAAATTAAACCTCCGTGGTCGCGGCGGCGCATTATCCAGCCGCAAAGCACGACCTCCCGGCCTGCGTCGCTCAGTCTTAATTTACCGCAATAATCGCTTCTTTTCATCATCACTGACATATCTTTGCTCCCATCCTGTATCTAGTTTGGCTCAATTTTAGCTTTCTTAGGCGTGCCGGTTAATGCTGCATCAGGTAGCCGCGGATATCCTCGATTGGCAGCTCGATTTGCTCGCCGCTGGCCATATTTCTCACCGCCGCTTGTCCCGCGGCAAATTCGTTTGCGCCGAAAATCACCGTCCAAGCGGCTTGCAGTCGGTCGGCGGCTTTCATCTGCGCTTTGAAGCTCTTATCGCCCAATTCCATCTCCACGCTGATGCCGGAGCCGCGTAAGCGGCAGGCCAGGGCAAAGGCGGCTTGTTTGAGCCGTTTATCCATGCCGGAGATGATATAGACGTCAAGACAGCCCGTGGTTTCAATATCATCATTTTGAGCGGCAAGCGCGGCAAAAATGCGCTCCATACCCAAAGCAAAGCCGACGGCGGGCGTCGGCGTCCCGCCGATCTCCTCGATCAGTCCGTCGTAGCGGCCGCCGCCGCAGAGCGCGCTTTGCGCGCCGATGCCCGCGACCTCAATCTCAAAAGCTGTCTTGGTATAATAGTCAAGGCCGCGCACCAGACGCGGATTTAGTTCAAAAGGAATGGCGGCCGTTGTAAGCAGTTCCTGCACCGCGGTAAAATGCTCACCGCATTCCGGGCATAGAGAATCAAGCAGCAGGGGCGCTTCAGCGCCGATGCGCCGGCAGATTTCGCTTTTGCAGTCAAAGATGCGCAATGGATTGCGCTCAAAGCGGTCGCGGCAGGTGGCGCAAAGCTCGCCCAAATAGGGACGGAAATAATCCTGCAGGGCCGTTTTATAGGCGGGACGGCAGGCGGGGCAGCCGACGCTGTTGATTTTTAGCTGCAGGCCCTTGATATGCAGACGGTGATAGAGATCCCAGGCAAAGCTGATCACCTCGGCGTCGGCCGCGGGCGCGGCGCTGCCGAAGAGCTCCAGGCCGAATTGATGGAATTGGCGAAAGCGGCCGGCCTGGGGTTTTTCATAACGGAACATCGGCCCGAGATAATAAAGTTTGACCGGCTGCACGCCACCGTACAGCTTATTTTCTATATATGCGCGGCAGGCGGAGGCGGTATTTTCCGGGCGCAGGGTCATGCTGCGTCCGCCATGGTCGGCAAATGTATACATCTCTTTTTGCACGATATCCGTTGTTTCGCCCACACCGCGGCTGAACAATTCAGTATCTTCAAATAGCGGCGTGCGGATTTCGCCATAGCCGTATTCGCGGCATAAGCAGCGCAGCAAGGCTTCTACTTCCTGCCATTTGGCCGTGATCTCCGGCAAAAAATCATTGGTGCCGCGGGGTCTGGTAATTTGCATAATCGCTCCTTAGCTTAGCGGAAAATGATTGGCAGCCGTCTTGATCGCCCGAAAATGCATGTCGCAGCGCCTTTTGCCGCCGCGTCTTTTCCGTGATAAAAAAGCCCCTGAAAAAGCTGTGGCCGCTTTTAATCCACGGATGATTTGGGCTTAGGAATCAGTTTATTATATACACGGGAGTTGCGATTTGTCAATTATGACGATATGGCCGGGATAATGACGGGAGGCGCCGCTAAAAACTACTCGCAATCAGCAAAAATATTTGTTATACTAGTTCTATTGAGGAGAAACCGTATGGCAAGTAGAAGAGCGGTAACGGATATCAATATCTACCGTAACCAGCGCCGACGGCATAGGAATGTACGCTGGGTATTGGTGCCGGTGTTTATGGTCGTATGTCTGGCCGCCGGGTATTTTTTTGCCATCTCCGGTTTTTTCGCCCTTGACCGCATCCTGGTCGAAGGCAATGAGGCGATCCCAAGCAAGGATATTATCAGCCTTTCGCGCCTGGAGCGGGGGATGAATATTTTTGCCGCGGACGGGCCGACCGTGCAGATGCTGCTCTCGATCGAGCCAAGGCTAAAAAGCGTGGAGATGGTGCGCCGCATCCCCAATACGATCAGGCTGATTGTGACGGAGCGGCAGCCGGTGGCGCTGCTGCATAGCGGTAAAATCTTCCTCGAGCTCGACTCCGCCGGCCGCATCCTCGACCGCTATGGCAGGCTGGCCAATCAGAGCGGGCCGGATAGCCGGCCATTGCCTTTGCTCAGCGGTATCGATACCACGGGCTGGGGCCTGATGCCCGGCTGCTTTCTCAAAGGCGAGCAGATTAAAACGGGGCTGGCCATCATTGACGGATTGCCGGAGAGCGCCGGCGATATCGGCGAGATCAATGTAGCGGATCTGGAATTTATCAAGCTTTATAGCAATTCCGGCCTGGAAATCCGCTTGGGCGACAGCTCAGATCTGGAAGAAAAATATTTACTTTACAGTGCTATCATCACTGAAAATACGGAAAAATCAGGGCCGGCGATCAAATACATAGATGTCAGCATCAAGAATAAACCGGCTTTCGCCTATGTGGCCGACCCGACGCCGGCGGTTGAGACGCCTGTTGATATAGACGGCAATTATGAATAAAGCTGCCGCAAATCAGCGAAGCATTAGATTTTTGCCAGGATAATAGGAATAAAAAGCGCGGCGGCAATTAATTGTAGTCACAGTGCAGGGAATTACCTATTTATGAAGAAATATCTTGTAATGCTTTTATATTAGGGAGGCATGGCGATGCTGCAATTTGAAGACAGCCAAAATAGTCCCTTTGCCAAAATAAAGGTCGTCGGCATCGGCGGCGGGGGAAACAACGCTGTTAACCGAATGATCACACAAAACCTGACCGGCGTAGATTTTGTTGCCGTAAACACCGATTTACAGGCGCTCTCTTTTTCTGGAGCAGAAACCGTCCTGCAGATCGGCCCCAAGCTAACTAAAGGCCTGGGCGCGGGTGGCAACCCCGAGGTCGGCAAAAAAGCTGCGGAAGAAAGCCGCAGCGAGATTGAATCCATGCTTGCCGGAGCGGATATGGTGTTCATTACCGCCGGTATGGGCGGAGGCACCGGTACCGGAGCAGCGCCGGTAATCGCGGGGGTGGCCAAAGGAATGGGCGCCCTTACCGTGGGCGTGGTGACGAAGCCGTTTGGTTTTGAGGGGCGGCGCCGGGCGCAGCAGGCGGAGATGGGCATCAGCGATCTCAAAGCCTCGGTTGATACTCTGATCACAATCCCTAATGATAAATTGCTGCAAATCGTCGATAAAAAGACGACAATGCATGATGCTTTTATGATGGCGGACGATGTGCTGCGCCAGGGCGTACAGGGCATTTCCGATCTGATCAGCAAGCCGGCTTTGATCAATCTGGATTTTGCCGACGTCAAGGCGATTATGTCCGACGCGGGCAGCGCCTGGATGGGCATCGGCTATTCCAGCGGCGACAGCAAGGCCGTGGACGCGGCCACCGCGGCCATTTC